>NZ_JAYLLH010000020.1:0-82050 GCF_035818635.1 Mesobacterium hydrothermale
CATCAGCATGACTCGCACGGCCAGCACCAAATGGGAATCCCAATTCGGACTCGTTTGTCGCGATCAATCCACTAGGACGATCGACTTGTCTAAAAACAGGGGTCTTTTTCTGGACATGGATTCAACAACTTTCTTGCTCGTGCAGGATGATGCCATTCCGCGCACTGGTAAAGTGTGAAGCATGGCAACAAGCGGAAGGAGGATGCCATGACCACGATGAAAGAAACCACATTCTTCGGGCTGTTCCGGGACGGCTACGAGGCGTCCGACGGCAAGGGGCACCGCGGCGAGGGAAACACGCCGCAGGAAGCGCAGGCTCGTCTCGAGCAAGCCCAGGAGCTCGGCGTCGAGTGGGTGAAGCCGCTCGGAACCGGCCCGAAGGTCGACTGAGCCAATTGGAGAAGCACTTCGTGCTTCTCCAACCAAAAGCAACTCAGCCAAGGAGATAGAACATGGGTTGGTTCAAGACCAGTGACGGCGGGAAGGCTAAGGTAACCCGCGGCCAGGACGGAAGCATGCGCTATGAGAAGATCAGCAAGCCAACTGGGGGTGGCAGGCATAGTCACTCTGTCCAGAAGACGGACGTCAGTGGCAAGAGCTCGTTCCACTTCTTCGGCGGACACAGTTCCGGCAAGCATCGCAAGAAGTAACCATTTCGTCCGGCGCACCCTAAGTGGGTGGGCCGGGCGTCTGCCGGGCTCGTCTGCATTTTTCGCTTGAATCGCCAAGCGCCCTGCTTTGGGCGCAGAGGCACGTCCTATCACGCCGCTCGTGTCTCGTCTCCGCCTGCTTTGAGACAAGCCGGAACCGGCGAAACACGGGCGCAAAGCGACCCGATCAGTTCATTGAAATGTATGGTGGTTTTGAACCCGTCTCGCCGAGAGCGAAGGGCGGGTGGAAAGAGACGGTGGGCGTTCGGAGACCGATCTCGCGCGGTTGGCCAATCTCCGAAGGGCGGATGGTCCCTGCAAACCCCTTTGGCACATAAAGAAAAAGGCCCCGCGAGGGACCAGTTTTCGGGTTTGCAATGTGCAAGTGGCGGAGAGGGTGGGTCTGAAATCGAACCTTCTTTTGTGGATGCCGCTCGGTTTGCAAGGAATTTCTGATCTTTTGGACATGTGATCGAGTGCGTACTTTTGTCAGGCCTGTTGGTGCGGCTGACATGGCGCCGCTGGCCGGGATGGTGATGCGCGGAGCAGGTCCAAATCTCCAACAGCGAGCTCGAGGCTCGGAGAAGGTTTCTGGTTTGCCCGACCCGGATCATGTCGATCATTTGCCCATGCAGATCATGCCTTCCTCACAACTCGGTGGTCCGGATATCTGTTCGCCGCCGGTTCAGGCGCCGATCAGCACCGGGCCGCGATAGCTTTCGCCGCGCGTCAGCATCGCCCAGATGCCGCGCGCCATCTTGTTCGCCAGCGCGACGGCGACGACCGGGATCGGTTTGCGCTCCAGCATCCGGGCCAGCCACGACCCTTTCGGCGCCCCTCGACGCGAGGCCCAGCGGATCACGGCGGTTGCCCCGATCACCAGCAATCGCCGGATGTCGCGCTGCCCCATCTTCGAGGTCTTCCCGAGCTTCTGCTTGCCGCCGGTGGAATGCTGCCGCGGGACTAGGCCGAGCCAGGCGGCGAAATCGCGACCGCGCCGGAACTGCTCCATCGGCGGCGCGAAGGTCTCGACCGCGAGCGCGGTGATCGGTCCGACACCCGGCATCGACTGCAGCTGGCGAGGCATTTCAGCTTTGTTCGACATGGCCGCGATCCGCGCCTTCAGCGCATCGATCCGGGCAGTCATGTGGTCGATCTGCTCAAGCAGCATGCGGCAGATATCCCGGGCCAGTTCCGGCACGTCGGCGCCGGGATCATCGACGACCTTTGCGAGGCGCGGCAGAAAACCGATGCCCTCGGGTGCAACATGGCCGAATTCATACAGATGCGACCTGAGCGCGTTTACCGTTTCAGTGCGCTGTTTCACCAGCTGTTCGCGTGTTCGAAATGCAACCGCCCGCGCCTGCTGGTCTGCGGATTTCGGTTCGACGAAGCGCATGGTCGGGCGCAGCGCCGCCTCGACGATCGCCTCGGCATCGGCGGCATCGTTCTTCTGCCGCTTGATGAACGGCTTGACGTAATGTGGCGCGATCAGCCGGACCTCATGCCCGTGCCGCGCCATTTCACGCGCCCAGTGATGCGCGCTGGCGCAGGCCTCCATCGCCACGTGGCACGGCGGCTGCTCCGCCATGAACCGTGCGAACTGCGGCCGCGACAGCTTCTTGCGGAACACGACAGACCCGTCCGCTGCAGCGCCGTGAACCTGGAACACGTTCTTTGCCAGATCAACGCCGATGATGGTAACTTCTCCCATGGATGCCCTCTCCTTCAACTTGTGCTTCGACACCACGAGTATGGCACATCGCGATGCCGTCAGGGGGAGAGCGGCATCCACCCCATCTCCAGTAGTTTCTCGGAACATCTGGGGGGACCTGCGCGTCGCCAAGCATTCCTTGGCTTCTCAGAAATGAGCTTATCTTTCGCCCATGGCATCCTGAATCGTTCTGACGATCGGTGCAAAGAAGTAGCTGATGATCCGCCTGGTATCGGTGGTCACGTCGATTGTCGCGGTCATGCCTGGGCGCAGCGAATAGGTGTCTGAACCGGCGCGGAGGATGGCTTCGTCTGGCTGAATGCGGACAACATAACCCCACTTCCCTTCACTTACCTCTGTGGAATCGGCCGCGATATCCGACACTGTTCCGCGGACGAAACCGAACCTTTCGGATGGATAGGCGTCGAGTCGGATATTCGCTGGTTGGCCGATCTGCATGAACCCGATATCCTGGTTGGAAAATGTCCCTTCGATTTCAATCTCGGCCTCTGTCGGTACGATCCGAAGCAGTTCCGCCCCGGCTTCGGCAATGCCACCTACAGTGAATACGGCGAGTTGATCGACCACGCCCGAGGCGGGAGCGAGCAATCGAACGGCAGAAACCCTGCGTTCTGAAGCGCGCTGCTCTTCGGCAAGCGTGGCCAGACGTCCATCGATCTGTGCTCGACGGTCGAGTGCAGAACGGCGTAAATCGGCCGTCAATCGCCGCCTTTCGCTATCAAGGGCCGCACGTTCTGCGACTTTATGCTCAAGCTCACGCAAGTATATGTCTCGTTCGCGCTCTAGATCTGTGAAGGCCTGTTGCACGTCCAGAAATGCCGAACGGCTGGTTGTGCCCTGTTGCAAAAGCTGCTCGGAGGTACGCAAGCGTTCCGCCTGGATGTCCAAAGCAGCATTAACGCGGGCGATATTGGCATTGGTCACAGCCTCAGATCGCCGATTCGCCTCCTCGCGAGCCGTGATCTGCGCGAGAGAAGCAAGATAGTCCGCAATTTCTGCGAGCAGCAGCTCGCGTTGTTCGACCGAGAATGGATGAGCGCTCAACACGTCCGGCACATCGAATAGTTCAATGGATCTCTGTCCGAGATCAACACCACTCGGATCGAGAGCCAAGGTTTGCACCATTGCCTCGAGCCGGGCCAGTTCGATCAGGAGCCTGTCTCGCTCGGCCCTGATTGCGCCGAGTTCCGACGTTGCTTCGGTCGGATCCAATTCGATGAGGACATCGCCTTCGGTTACCGTCATGCCGTTGCGTGCATGGATGGCAACGATCCGTCCTGCAAATTCCGGCTGTACAACCTGGACTCGGCTGATCGGAACGACGCGCCCTTCACCACGGGCGACGACCTCGACTTTGAACAGAAACGACATTGCAAGGATGGCAACAAAGACGGAAATCGTGAAAACGATCGTCGCGTGCAAGGTCGGAGAGGTGATCTTCATTGGTTCTGAGAAAGCGGTCATCGCAGCGCCTCAAAATCGACCACCTGGTCCGGGCTCTCAAAAATGTCGGGGCTGTGCGTGATGATGATCAGCGTAGCCTCACGCTTCAGTTTTTGCAGTTCTGCCGCCATGCACCGTTGCGAGGCGCTGTCCAGCGCACTCGTCGGCTCATCAAGAATGATCACCTTCCGGCTGCGGATCAGAGACCGAGCAATCGCGATGCGCTGCCTTTGGCCGCCAGAAAGCGCCGAACCACGTTCTCCTACATGCGTCTCAAGCCCAAGGGGAAGTTGCTCAACCAGCGTTTCAGCGGCAGAAATCCTGAGAGCTCGGGCGATCGTTTCATCGCTGGCCTCTGTGCCACCAAGGGTCAGGTTTTCGCGCAGTGTCCCCGAGAACAGGTAAGGTTCCTGCGGTACATAGGCGATACGGGTTCTGACATCGTGTGGCTCGTAGCGCGCGATATTCTCGCCGCCCAACAGGACCTCGCCTTTGTCTGGGCTGTCGATTCCAGATGCCAGTCTTCCGAACGTCGATTTGCCAATGCCGGACGGCCCGACGACAAGGGTCAGCGTGTTGGGTTCGGCGCTGAAACTAAACCCACGCAGGATTGGCGCCGACGGATGATAAGCAAAATCCACGTTGGCGAAGTCAAGTCGGGCTTCGATGTTGCGCGGCAGTTTGGCCAGAGCGTCGAAAGGCTCCATCGGCGTATTGACCACATCGCCAAGTCGCTGGCGCGACACTCGAATGTTCTGCCAACTCTCCCAAAGGCTCGAGAAATTCTCTATCGGACCCGTCACTTTTTCGGCAAGCAGGTGGAAAGCGATCAACTCTCCCAAGGTCATTTGGCCTGCGAATACGAACTGCGCGCCGAAATAGATGATGCCGATTGTAATGGCCTTGTCGACAATAAACAGGAGTTTGTCATTCCAGATATTCAGAAGGCCAACGCGATAACCGGCATTGAGGTTGGCGTGAAGAGTTTCATCGAGGCGTTCGAGCATCTTACCTTCGGCGCTAAGCGCCTTCACCGATGCAATGCCGGAAATATTTTCAACCATCTGGGTCTGATGCGCGGCACCGGCATCGAACTGCACCCGCAGACGCCGACGCAAAAACGGACCAAAGCCGAGATAGATCAGGATCTGAACAGGCAATGCCGCAAGGATGATCAGTGTCAATTCGGCAGAAAGCGTGAATAGAACGGCGATGTAAATAAAGACAAATATCAGATCGAGGAATACTCCCGTGGTCGTTCCGACCAGAAACGCACGAATTGTATCCGTTTCGCTGATCCGCGCAATCGTCTCGCCAACGGACCATTTCCGAAAGTGGCTGACTGGGAGTTTGAACAGATGATCGAAGATGCGCGCGCCGAATTCGCGGGTAACACGGTTGGCTGTCAGCATGCCGAGCAATTCGGATAATACCTCAAAGCCAAGCTGAAACAGGCTTACGGCGACAAAGATCGCCACAACGACAAGAAGCGACGCCTCCCGTTGAAACGGCAGGATGCGGTCGATGATGACTTGAAAGATGAACGGCTCGACCAGCCCGATCAGGCGCAGGCAGATCGCGAGGAAGACCAGCTCGATATAGAGCGGAGTGAACTTCCAGAGCGTTTTGCCGAACCAGGAAAGCGGGATTTCACCGGCGTTTTCATCCTGCCGATCCGTCATGGGCAATCGGCGGCCTCAGAGGGTACGCGAATGACGCAGGCGCCGGGAAGAGCGTCTGCATCCGGGGAGACGGCGATCACGATGAAGTCCTGGGCATCCGGAAAGGCGCTCGACAAGCGGTCCATCAGGGTGCTTTCAGTGACGGACTGCAATTCATCCGTCAGGCGAAACGATCTGCCTGCATCGAACCCGTCCAGTGCGCTTTGCAGCTCGGATCGTGCCTGATCGACCACGAAGTCAGGCAACTCGGCAAAATTTTCCGCCAGCGGTGCCTTGCGCCGTTCCAGTTCTCCGGACGGTCCCGATTGCCGGAAATCGGCGTAGGCATCGCGGACAACGCGTTCAACATCCGCGAGTTTCGCGGTCTCAACCTCGCCAGACAGGAACAGGATCCGATGGTCCCGTGTGTAATTGGCCATACCCGCGCCAAAACCATAGCTTGCACGCAGCTCCGTCCGAACTGCCTCAAACAGGACAGACTGGTCATCGCCCCCGAGCGCGTGGATCAGGATCAGGTCTTCCGTTTCGCCGCCCAGCCGCGTGGCCGGCAGCGTGGCGATGAAGGACAGCGTGGTGGTTTGCGCCTCTGGTCTATGCAGCAGGATCCGTCGTGCGGTATAGTCCGGTGCTGCCTCCTGCGTGACGCTTCGGGATGCATCCGGCAATCCGCGCAGCAACTCATCAATCGCAGCCCCTGCATCCGCAGCGTCTAACCCGCCCGCAACCACGATGACTTGAGGCGTGCGCGTGAACGTCTCGGAATGCCAGACCAACACATCTTCCCGCGTCAGCTCATCGAACGTGCCCGGCTCATCCAAAGACAGCGCATTGCGCAAGGGCTCTTTGCCAAACACCGCCCAACGGGCAGCGTCAAACCCGGCATGCGCGGGCTGCGCCTGCGCCTCGGCCATGTTCGCAGCGGTTCCCTCGCGGATGCGGTCGAACCACATCGGGTCGAGCGTCGGCGCGCGCAGATGCGCGTTGGCAATTGCGATGGTCTCGTCCATCTGGTCGCGCTCGAAAGTCAGCTCACCGATTACATGGTCGTTGACCGCCACATAGATAATCCCTTCGGAATTCAGATCGGCAAAGCGCTCGCCCACGTCCCCCGCGGGATACCCGTCGGCGCCCCCGGCAAGGATCAGCTGCGTGCCAACCACCGGCGTGGCCTTGTTCGTCTCGGGCCGGTAGGCCCAATCGGTCGGCCAGGCGATGTGGATGGTGACATCCTCATGCTCGGGCATGTGCAGCAGTGTGTAGGCGATGCCGCCGGGTGAGGTCTCGACACTGGCGGTAGGACCGTCATCCTTGCAGGCAGCGAGCGCGAGAAGCATGGCAAACAGGAACAGGATACGGGTCATTCGAAACTTTCCTCTGGGCCGATAAAGGCGATCACGGTGCGGCCTCCCCCGGCAAGCTGGCGCAGGAGCGCGTGGGTTAAATCAAGCGAGAGCCCGCGATGCAGGCGCTTCAGTTTGCGTTCGGAGAGCGGCTCGCGCAGGTTGGACACGCGATCCAGAACGTAATCCACCATCCAGCGTGCGGTCTCATCCTCGTCGTCCCAGTCGGGCCAGAAGCCGTCAAAGCGATTCAGCACGCGGGAATAGGTGGCCTCGGGGATCCCGCCATTCGCCACCTCGGAAAGGGTTGTCTCGAAGGCGGTCTGAAGTTCCTTCAGTGATACGCCGGTGTCGGGCGCGGCGGTAAAGCTGATTTCGATATTGTCCTCGTCGATGGGCCAGATCTGCACGTCGAAAGTTCGGGCGATGGCGGTATCGAAGCGCAGCGGCGCGGCCAGCCCGCCGGGAAGGTTGGTGTCGAGGATATCGCGCAACAGCGCCGTCTGCGCCTCTAGCAGGTCGAACGGGACAGGTTCGGGCAGCGAGACAACCCGCCGCCAGATCAGGCGCGGGGCCGCTCCGGGCTCGGGGTTCCGCAGGATTGTCGCCTCCGACGCAGCAAGATCAAATGGCGGCGGCGAAACGTCAGCAGGCTCTGCCTCCGGCCAATCGGCCTCCCGCATGGCCCGGCGCAACTGCCGTTTCGAGACATCCCCGATCACGACCAACCGGGCATTCTCGGGCACATGGGTCGCGGCATGGACGGCGCGCGCGTCGTCGTAGTCCAATGCCATGATCTCCTCCAGCGTGCCGACGGGCGAGGCGGCAATGGCGTTACCCTCGTAGAGGAACACCTCCATCGCCTCGGCGGCCTGTGCATCGGGGTTGTTCGTCATGCGGTATTCGTATTCCCGCAGGACGATATCACGCTCCTGCTCAGCGAAATCAGGCGGCAAGTCGATGGGGGCGAACACACCCTTGAGGGTTTCGAGCAATTCCGGCAAATCCTCCGGCGCGCCGGACAGCCAATAGCCAACCGCCGTGTCGCTCGTCCAGGCATTGGAATGCCGATCCGCAGCCCGCTCGCCGCCAACGGCATTCAGCCATGCGAGGTGCTCGGTGTAGTGTAACAACACTGGCGACACAGGACCGTTCTTGAACGCAATATGTGCCAAGACGCTTTCGCCTGGATGCTTCAAGACCAGCGCCATGGGTCGCGAATGCAGAAATTGGTGCCCGCTTGCCATCGCGGCCATTCCAATCGTCGCAACCACCAAAAAGTAAAAGGCTCTGAAAGACTGCACTTCTTTAGCCAATTCAGGAGCCGTATCGATTTATCGCCGTGAGAGCGGCTGCCACAAGATCAAAAACAATCAAGGCGACGGCCCAAGTCGGAAAGACCCTTCCTAGCAAGGGGCCCAGCACCAAGGCCGCGAGAAGGACGACCACAACTTTCCACCAGTCTTGATTCAGTTTCATGGCAGTTCCTTCAACTACATGTATGCGCTTGGTGCCGAGCTCCGTCGGCACCAAGCTAAGCTGGTCTACTGCGCCATTTTGCAAGCGATCGCGGTCACTCCCGCCAAAACGCCGGTGGCGAGTGCATCAACTATGCCTTCAGTATCTTCCTCCGAAGAAATCTGACACCTTCAATGGCCGCAATTGTAGCTGCTCCAATTCCGACCGCCTGCCACGTGCCGAGGTGCGGCCAAATCTGCAGCGATCCGACACCTGCACAGACACCTATAATGACACCTATGAAGTTCACGGCATAGTGTTTCATTACAAGCAGTCCTTAACGTACCCTGGACCAGTCAACCTGGCTACAAACACCGGTTGCAACTGCACCCCCAGCAACACGTCCAGCGACGGCACCCACGCCGGTGCCACTAATGGCGCCAGATGCTACAATTCCCGCGGCGCACACAACTGCTTTACCGCTGTTTGTTAAACCGCCATTTGACGGGGTCGAAGGACGAGGGCTGCGGCTATCTTTACGGCTACCACCACCGCCGCCGCCGCCGCCGCCGCCGCCGCCGAAGCTGGCATTGCCGTTCAGATCGGTCATCGAGATTTTGTAGATACGAGACATTTTCACGTCTTCCTTCCTGTTGCGGGTCGGATTTGCTATACTCCCCGCCATTGCTGTTTGCCGGGTTTTCCTGCCCGGCGGCTCAATCGGGCGAGGGAAGCTTGACCCTTTCCTCACCCACTTCCGCCCCGCCCGCATCGGGACCTGAGCGAAACAGGTATCGACGCTAATAGCGCCAGAAATAACTCACCGACATATTCGGACTGTCCAGCGCATAGACCTGGTGGAACCAGCCTGCCGGTTGCACCAACAACTCGCCTGGATTCAGCGTCACGGACAGGCCCTTGGCCTCACGCGCCTTCGGATAGATGTTGAAATCCGGTGCCTCAGGCTTGAACCAGCAAGGCTGGTAGTTGTTGTAGCTTTTCATAGGATAGATCAGATTTTCCTGATCCGCCGAATATAGATCCAGCCGCTTGCGTCCGATGACCTGCAACAGGAAGCCCGTCAGCGGATCGCGGTGCAGGCTGGAGGTCGGGATATGGGTCGGCACCGAGCCCAGCCAGAGTTGCGGCGGGATGAAATCCTCACGGTCAAAGAACAGTGGCCCGAAATCCGCCCACATCTCCTCGGGCAGGTTTGCACCCTCTGTGTAAGGTTTGACAAAGCCCTCGATCATGTCGTCATAGGGGTTCGCCTCGAAGTCTTTCAACTCTTTAACGAATTCGGCCATCGTCTGACGGTGCGTGGCCGAGCGCACGCGCACAACAGCATCGCTATAGCGCTCTGACAGCTTGTCAATCGTCCAGTCCCGGCAAGGCGGCGTCGGCTCCAACCCGGTGATAACCACGGGCCGACTTTCCTCCATTACCTCAAGGATCTGGCGCTGCGTCGGCTGATTCAGGTACTCGACCTCTGTCAGGTTTCGGTAGCCTTTTGCCGCATGCAAACGCCCGGCCTTGCGAAACCGCGCCATCGTCCAGTTGCTGAGCCGAATGCAGGATTTTGCGAGGTGATTGGCGTAGGCAAGGTTGCCAGTGAAGGTGATCGTGCCGATGATCGCCGGATCGCGCCAATCTAGAAACTCGAACTCGTTGAAAATCCGGTGGATCGTCGCAATGGGGATAACAACCTGCGTGTCCGTCTCACGATCCATGTCGTGGCGCTCGATGAACAACTCCTCCCCGTAACGCGCGATGAAACTCTGATCGGGATGCTCGGGGATGGTGATGCGCACCGTCCCGCGAATGCTCTCGGGATTTTCAAACCCTGTGCGAAGCAAATCGGCGAAGCCCTCAATGGCCGCGAGATCGCTTTCGAATTCCGAAGAGGGGTATGCGACGTTCATGCCAAAGCCTCCTCACGCGTCTTGCGCAGGTTCACACCTGTCCATCGATTGACCCGTCGTACCGTTCCATCAGGGTTGCGCCGGAGGCTGGTGGCCACCTCATCGGGAAAGATGTTGTGCGTCATGTCGTGCAGGACTTCCCGAATGTTGTCGTACGGGGTGATCCAATCATTGAAAAAGAGCCGGTCGCCGCAATTCCACTCGTCCTCGGTCAGGGCTCGGCCGGTTTTATGCACATCGTGCTGCACCTCTTCCGACAGCCAAGCCCAAGTCACCAATGCCGTGGGAATTCCCTCTTCCGTCAAATAGAAACGGGTCTGGCCGCACCATAGAGCAGGCAAGATTTCAACGCGGAAATAATCCCCCAGTTTGAACTGCCGGTGATACTCCGACTGCGCGAGCAATTCGAGCGCGTAGCCTACACTCGCGTAATAATCGATATTCACCATGCCACCTGCTCCTGCCTTGCGCTGCGATTGTGCCGAGCAGTCATGCCCGCCATGTCGCCCAGATGCCGCTCCAGCGCGCGCTGCAATGCGAGATGATCTCCGAATGGCGCAGCCTGCCGCGTCAACGTGCATCCACCTCCCAGAGCAGATTTCGACCAAGTCGCATAGCCGATCGGCTTGCGTTGCTCGTTCAAGGCAACGAACGCGGTCTGATCCTGCAAATGGCGCAGGAGATCGGCATAATAATCCTCAATACGCGTTTCGGACTGGCCTTCCCAGTAGTCGATATCGATGAGCGCCATGGCACCGAGGCTTCGATACGCGTCTATCGCGGGCGTTTCGGGCTCTGAACGCGGCATGGCGGGAAGATAATTCGCGATATCACCTGCACGGTTGGCCAATTTTTCAATTGGGATGTGGCGCATGCCATCCCGGCCCGAGGCAAAGAACTGGCGAAGCCACTCTCCGGAGCCACGATTGAACAGTTCAATTGCGGCCAGCCGTGCAACCGGATAGTTCTGGCGATAGTGATACTGCGCCTGCGGGTCCGCCAATGCTACCGCGAGCAGGTCAATGTCCGACCCAAGATAGTCATCATTTTCGCGACGCCAGACATCGCAGAGGGTTGGATACAGGTCTGGTGCTGCCGTTCGAGCATGCGCGATGACGAGCAATTCACCAAGAAATGCACAAACCTCCCGCGCCAAGGGCGGCATTTGCTTGTGATCGGAGAGGATGATTTGCACGGCATGAGCGACTTCATGCGCGAGGCAGATCACATCGTCAGGGGAGCCCTCCCAATTTAGCGCGATTAATACCGGCTGATCAGGCCCACGATCCACCGTGTGCGGCAGGCCGTCGCATTCCGTAGCGAGGGTCGAGAACTCAGTTTCAGTGCCGATTGTGTTCCACAGGTCGGGCAGTTTGATAGCTGCCTCGAAAGCTGGAAGAACAAGATTTGTCAAACACTCATTTTGTGTCCAGATATCTGGCGAAATCCTGACCTGGTCAGGCGCGCAAGCGATCATTCGCTCTGGGATACCTCCCACCGAACCGGCCCGCCAAGCGGCCAAGATATCGAGGACAAGAGTCCGATCCAAATTATGTAAATTCAAATAGCCAGAAAACAGATCCCTCATCCGCCCCACCCTGAATACTTTTCTGCAACTCACAGCTGATCCCTACAATCAGGAAGCGATTCAGGTCAATCTTCCTTTTTTCCTTGACGGCAAAAATTCAACTTGAGGGGGGGGGGGGGGTAACAGCATGTTAACATGGACTTTTTTATGCGGATCTTCGATTAAAGTGGCGTTACTCGCGACTGCGGTGTCTGTGATCGGTTATTCGCCCCATTCAGCTATAGGGCGAACAGGCAACACGGGCAGCCGCTCAGCCGATCTTGCAGCCCCAGAAGGACGTATGGTCGGCGGCGAAGTAGCCGTCCGCGACCCGGAAATACCCCTGCAGCTCGACGGTGTCACCGGCGGTAAGCGGGACCATCGTCTGCAGCCAGATCGCGGTGGCGAGCGAGACGTGGGTGGCGGAGATTTCACCGAGGGAGCCGCGGATTTCGGTCGTGCCGTTCAGCACGAGCCGCCCGCGCATGCGTGCGGTGGTGCTGGCGTTGATCTTGTACATGAGCGTCGCGCCGAAGAGGTAGGTGCCGTCCACGGGCGCCACGAAAAGGTTGTTCGCGGCGTCGAAGGCGCCCTGATCGTTGTAGTCGGTGTTGTTGAGGCCGATCTTCGTCCAGGTCCCGACGCCGACGTAGTTGTCATAGTTCGTGTACGCTTTGAAGCGCGGCAGCCGGGGCTGGTCGACGATGCCGCTCGCGTTGTCGACGGTGAGCCCGTCGAAGAAGGTGCTGCCGTCGGCGGAGACCGCGAGGCGGAACCTGTCCGAGCCGAAGAGGCCCATCAGCGCCTTGGTCACGAAGCCGGTCTGGAGCGTCAGCCCGAGATCGTCGCCCGCAGCCTCCTTGTTCATGGTGTAGAACAGATCGCCCGTGCCGCCCTCGGCCAAGGTCTTCGCGGTCCAGAGTGCGGCGTTCAGCTTGGCCGAGAACGGGTTCGAGGCGTCCGCCGTCGTGCCCAGCCCCAGCAGCGCGAGGTTCTGCAGCGCAGCCGGGGTTGTCCCGATCCAGCCCGACCCATCGTAGACCAGCAGAAGCCCCTCGTCCTCGACCCAAGCGCGCCAGCCCGTCCGAGGCGGCAGACGCAGCCAGGCGCCATCGGACCAGAGCGCGACGTTCAGATCCCAGCCGGCCCAATCGCCCGTCGCGCCCGAGGCGACGATGTAACGATCACCATCGGCAGGCGAACCAGGTGACGCTGTCAGATCCCGGTCGAGGACGGATAGCTGCACGAGCCCGTCGAGCAGCCGCAGTGACTCGTTGTGGGTCACATGCTTCTGGGCCTGCGCCGCCAGGATGTACGGCAGCAGCAGATGGGTCGTGGCGTCGGACATGGGATGGCCTTCAAATCATCAGCGTGACGGTCTTGGGCGCGCCCCGCCCCACGAGGGCGGAGAGCTGGTAGATGCGGATGTCGAGCGTGTCGCCGGGGCCGAGCGGCCCACCCCAGTCGGCGGTCTGCTGGGCGGCGGTGTAGACAGCGCTGGTGGTTGTCGTGCTCAGCATCCGCTTGACCGTCGCGCCATTGAGGATCTCGACCTCGTAAGCTTCCAGTTCCTCGCCGAGCGGCACCTCGAGCCCGCCCCAGCTGTCGGCCGCGAGCATGCGAGATCGGCGCGTCCAGCTGATCGTGAGATCGCCGGGCGTGCGCGGCCTGCGCCATGGCTGCTCGACATGCGCGACCGAGAACGGCCGCAGCCCGGCGCCCTCTGGCGTGAAGGACTGCGCCACATAGGTCTCGTCGCTGACCGGGCGGCTTGCGGGACCGATGCGCCAGTTCCACGGAATGCCGAGATCGGCCTCGGCGATGGGCAGTGACGCCAGCGCGGCGTCCAGCACCACGACCCGTGCGCCTGCCGGAGCCGGGTTGCCCATGGCACCTTCGGTACCCCGCTGGCCACGCAGGAGCCGGGTCAGCCGATACCGGCCGGGCGCCAGCAACTCCGCCTCGCCCGCCTGCACGATCTCCCAGACGCCAGACGCGCTCTCGATGGCCAGCGCGTTAGCCCCGCCGAACAGCGTCAGGTCGGTTACGCTCTCCAGCGTGCCGGTGAGCAGTTCGACCTCAAGCACGTTGCCGAGGTCGAAACGCGAGGTCCGGCCCGCGTAGAAGTCGGAGACCAGCGTCCCGATCCGGGCGCGCGTGCCGAAGCTGGTGAGCAGCTCGAACCCGTCAGTCGTGGGGCTGCGGAACACTGCGATCTCGCCCGGCCATGGTACGGTATGCGCCGCCGCGAAAGGCCGATGCGCGGGCTGGTCTTCGGTCAGCTGCGGCAGGTCCAGCAGCACCGCCTCGGGCGCGCCGAACACGACGGCTTGCGACAGCGCCGAGGGTCGCGGCGCGCCGGGTGGCAGATCGTAGGCCTCGCGATCCTGGCGGACGGCTTCGACACCTCGAGCGTCGGCATCGGCGATGGAGACGAGCCGCAGCGGGACGGCGCGGCCGTCATGGGCAAACGACACGACATCTGCCGGGTCGAGCGCGAGGCGCGACGGCGGCAGGCGGAAGACCGCACTCTCGCGGCCGGTCCAGGCCTCCATCAGCGCCCGGCGGCAGCGGCGCTCCGCTTCCTCGGGCGGCACCGCCATGGGGAAGCCCTCCGAGGCAATCCGCGTAGTGTCGACCGTGATGCGCCGGGCCTCGACCTGCGCAGCCTCGTAGTCCTCGTCGGCGCGAGCCACCTGCCATTTCAGGGCCTGGGGCAGTTCGGTCTCCTGGCCGCGGGTGAGTTCGAGGACATCGCCCTCGCGCGCCGATACGAGGTCGTCAGGGCTGATGCTCGCCACCGCGGCCCGCCCACGCATGACAAAACGGATCATGCCCTCCGTCTCCACCGCGTCGAAGCCGAAGTGCCGCGACAGCGTGGTGATCGAGGCGCGCGGGCTCTCCAGCGCGCCGATCGCATAGCCCTCGACCGCGCCCCAGAGTCCGGTGACGTCGATCCGGGATTCGGGCAGGCCGGCCCGCAGGCACAGGTGACGGACGAGCGCGGCCAGCGACACCGCACCCAGGCGACCGGTCAGCCAGTGGCCGAGCCGCCAGTTCGCGCCATCCGTCCAGACGTCGGTCAGCGCCGGGAAGAACGGATAGGGCCGCGCGTCCCATGTCCAGGCGGCGCATTCGGGGACGTGCACCATACGGCTGCCGTAGACCGAGGACACCGGATTGTTCGCAGCCTCGCCCCACCAGAGATAGGTCGCCTCGAGATAGGCGCGCTGGATGGCGTCGTCCCGCCAGCCCCGCGAGAAATGCGGCACGAAGCTCTCGGACGATTTTGGGTCGAAGAAGACGTTGGGCTGGTTGGTGCCCCGGTCGATTGCGGGGCAGCCGAGTTCGGTGAACCAGATTGGCTTGGATTGCGGCACCCATGCCGTCGGCGTCCCGCCCTCCACCCCGCCGGGGCGGTCATAATGCGCGTTGGTCCACCAGGCGCGCAGATCCTTGTAGCGAAAGACCCACGGCTTGCTGGCGGCGCCATCCGTGATCGGCGTACGGACCTGCGCGGAGCGGTCGGCTGCGCTGGCGTAGAACCAGTCGAAGCCTTCCCCACCCGCGATGTTCGCCTGCAAGTAGGTTCGGTCATAGATGGCGGGCCAACCCTCGGTCGCGTCGGCGTGCTCGAACCCGTCGCGCCAGTCGGAGAGCGGCATGTAGTTGTCGATGCCGACGAAATCGATCTCCGGATCGGCCCAAAGCGGATCGAGATGGAAGTACACGTCGCCCGAGCCGTCGCCCGGCTGGTGCCCGAAGTATTCTGACCAGTCGGCCGCATAGCCGATCTTGGTCCCCGACCCGAGGATCGAGCGGACATCGGCGAGGAGGTCCCGATAGGCCTGAACCGCCGGATAGGTGCTGGCGCCCGAGCGGATGGTCGTTAACCCTGGCATCTCGGTGCCGATCAGGAAGGCATCGACCCCACCTGCCGCTGCGCAGAGATAGGCGTAGTGCAGCACCATTCGGCGCAGGCCCCAGTCGCCTGATGGCCCGGTCCAGCTGACGCTTTCGCCCGAGACATTGAAGCTTGCGGGCGTCGCCGCGCCGAACAGCGCCTCGACCTGGCTTATTGCCGTAGCGGTCTTGTCCACCGTCCCCGCGTAGCCTGCAGCCGGTGAGCAGGTGATCCGGCCGCGCCATGGGAAAGCGGGCTGGCCGGTCTCGGCGGAGTTGTCGGAATAGGGGTTCGGCAACGCGTTGTCCGGCGGCACGTCCATCAGGATGAACGGATAGAAAGTGACGCGCAGACCTCGGGCCTTCATCTCCTGGATCGCCTGCACGACAGCGAAGTCGGCGGGCGTGCCGCCATAGACCGGACGATCCTGATCGTCGCGGCTCACCAGAAAGGCGTTTGCCCGGCTGACGCCGTTCACGGACCAAGTCGACGGCGAAGTGGTCTTGGCGGTGACTTCGACGCCGGGCCGTACCTTGCAGTTCCCAGCGCGCAGATCGTCTCCGAATCAGGCCACGACAAGCGACACGCTTTCGACCTTCGGAGCCATGGCCTGCAGACGGTCCAGTGCCACCACCATGTCGGCGGTGTCGGTCAGGGCATTGAGGTTCTCGGGCTCGGACGATCCGTCTCCTCCCTTCCTGATGCCCGTCGTCGCGTAGGTGAACTCGCCGGATGCCGGGATCATGGTGACGGCCTGCGTCAGGCCCTCTGCGGTATCCGGGTCGGCCAGAGGACGAAACACCTCGAAACTAAGCTGCGGGATCCGGTTGCCATAGTTCCCAAGCGGCAGGTCCTCGAAGACGACATAGGCCGTGCCGCGATAGGCCGGGGTGTTCGCCGCACCCATCTTCGCCGCGATGAACGGATCGGCCGTCTGGCTCTCCTCGCCCGGATACCAGCGCCAGGTGATCCCGGCGGTATCGAGCAGCTTGCCGTCGGCCCAGATGCGGCCGATCCCGGTGATCGGCCCCTCGCACAAGGCGACGGCGAAGCTCGCGTAGTAGAGATACTCGGTGGTCTTGACCTTTCCGCCACCCCCTCCGCCCTTGCCGCCGCCCTGCGTGGTGGTCTTGGTCTCCTCCCGGAAATCCGTCGCCCAGATGATGTTGCCACCGATCCGCATGCGACCGTAGAGACGCGGGATCACGGCTCCTTCCGTGGCGGAGGTGATGCGCAGATTGTCCATCCGCGGCCCCTCGATCCGCTGCGTCGGCGCGAGCGACGACACGATCCAGCTGTCGACGACCGAGCCTATAGTCGAGCCGACGAAGCCGCCGATGGTCGCAGCGCTCACGCCGAGGATGGCGCCGCCGATCGACCCGCCGATGGCGGCACCTGCGGCACCGAGAACAAGGGTAGCCATGTCGGGTCTCAGCGTTGCGGGAACAGGAAAGCGAAGGCGATGCGCCGCCGCCAGGATTGCGTGAGCGGTTCTTCGATCACGCCCAGCCGCTCGTAGGCGTGGAGGAAAGTATCGGGACCGGTCAGGATGCCGACATGCTTGGCGATGGCGAGCGGCCTCATTCGGAAGAGGACCAGCGCGCCGGGGCCGGCCTCTGCGGACGGCACCTCGATCATCATGGAGCGCGCGCCTTCCGCCAGAACCTCGCGCGGGCCCGTCTCCCCCCAGTCGCGGCTGTAGGGCGGGATCGGGAACGGCTCAGGACCGACGACCTCGCGCCAGACGCCGCGTGCCAGCCCAAGGCAATCGCAGCCGACGCCGCGGAGACTCGCCTGGTCGTGGTAAGGTGTGCCCAGCCACGACCGCGCCGCCGCGATCACCTCATCGGGATCGGCCGGAGTCACAGCACGCCCCCGTCATGCCCGCCGTCCTTAGTCGCGTAGCGCAGGATCGTGTCCTGGCCCGGAATGTGCGGGAAGCCACGGAAATTGGCGGTGTTCGCGAACTTCGCGCCGCAGCTCTCGATCCGCTTGTCGCAGCCCGCGCGGATGGTGAAAGCGTCGCCCTCGGCGATCGCGCGCACCGGCGCCTCGAGCAGCGTCAGGATCGCGACGCCATCCGCAACTTCATGGCTCAGCACCTCGGTGCGCCGCCCCGCATTCGCGCCGCTCGTCCAGTCCAGCGTGCCGAAGGTGAACCACCCGGCCTCGAAGCCGCCGAGACCGGAGGCGGTGAAGGCCCGGTCGCGCAGGAGATCGATTACGGCGCCCGCGCCCTTGAAGGCCGGATCCTCGAGATCGACGCCGCAGCGCGCATCGCCGAGCGCCGCGTCGCAGGTCGCCTGGAATGTCCGCCCGACCGTCTGGCCCAGCACATGGGCAAGCGAGCGCACCTCGGCGACGAAGGCCAGACGCCCGCGCCGGATCTGGCCGATGGCCCCGCGACGCATCAGCACCCGCTGGCTCGTATCGGCCCAGTTCACCCGCCAGACCTCGACCTCGGCGTTGTCCCAGCGGCCGTCGAGGATGTCGGTCTCGCTGCTCCGGTCCGAGGTCAGCACGCCCTCGGCGTCCTGCGCATCGACGGACAGGTCCGAGCCCGAGCGGACCTCGGATGCCGACAGGCCGCTCTCCGGCTCGAAGTCGGTGCCATCGAAGGTCAGCGTTCGGTCATGGTCGGTGAAGCCGAAAGTGACGCCGTCTGCCCTAGTGATCCGCCAGCACCAGGTGAGCGTCGTCGTGCTCTCGTCGAGATGGGCCTGCAGGGCGGGATCAAGGGATTTCATCGGCAGGTTCCCGTCATTCGGTCGTCGAGATCGGCGATCCAGTCGGCCCAGTCCGGCGGAACCTCCACAACGGTCTCGGCAGCGGGCCGAGCGAGCCTGGCCTCGGTATAGGAGGCGCAGCCCGCATCACCAGCGCCCATCGTTGCGGCGCATCCGGTCAGCAGGATCGCCAGCGCTGCGGCCATCACGAACCGCATCCCGCCCGCGCTCGACGCGCTTGTTCTTGTCTTCCATGGCATCACGTTCTGCCTCCCGTTTGCCCGTGCGCTTCCCTTCCGCGCGCCCCCAAACCCGTCCGAGGACGACGCCCCCGACCGCGCCCAGAGCCGCGACCAGCCAGATAAGAAACTCAGCCATCGTCCCGCTCCCCACGTGCGGCGGCGACGCAGAGAGCCACGACGAAGACGCCAAGGCAGCCGCCCGCAACCAGCCCTGCAAGGAACTCAAGCATCGCTGCGGAACCCGCGCTCGATCCGGTCGCGCAGGCCGATGAGGCCGAGCCCGAGGAACATCAGCCCCGCCGGTGAGGCATCGCCCGAGCCGGCGAGTTGCGCGACGAGGCGGGAAAGTTCCCCGAGCGGCCCGGTGGCGGGCAACGCGAGGGAGGCGATGCCGGTGAGCATGGCGAGCAGACCCGCCCACCAGGTGAGCGAGTTGGGTCGGACGTAGCGCATGGGGATCAGGCCCTCCGGATCAGGGTGGAGAAGAAGGCGGCCAGCCGGGCGAGCCAGCCTTTGCGCACGTTGGGTGCAGGCTTGAGGACCGGAGGCGTCGGCGACGACCCGCGAGCCAAGGCCAGAGCCTCATCCTCGGTCAGCCGACGGACCGGTCGCGAGAAGTCCACCCGGCCCATGCGATCCACACCCCATACCGGGATCGTTCCGGTGGGATAGCGGCCATGACGAAACAGGTCGCGTTCGGCCTCGCGTCGGGGGATGATCGAAGCGGGCTTGCGCCAGTTGAGAAACGCGTCGGCGGCTGCAGCGCGATTGCCGGCATTGAGGTGTCGGGTCAGCGCAGCCCGCGCAATCCCGCCGGTATTGTAGTGGAAGCTGACCAGCGCATCGAGTTCGTGGGGCTTGAGCGGAACCGTGACGGCGCGAAGGACGTCGGCTTCGTAGCGGGCCAGATCGGTGCGGAAGAGGTGGAATGCCTTGCGAATGGTCGCATCCAGATCCTTCGGCATGCCGCGCGGCATGGAGGACGGATCGGGCAGCCCGGCAGCCGCGGTATGGCCGACGCCGAAGGTCCAGGTGCCGGTGGAATCGCGATAGGGCCCGGGCACGATTCCCTCGTGCCGGGCAAGGGCCAGGAGGCCCCGGTCTGTCATGTGCATGGGGTTACCTCAGGAGCGAGAGGATCAGGATCAGCGCAGCGACCGCGAAGCCGATGCGCAGACGATGCGCGAAGGCATCGCGCGGGTCATCGGTCAGGCGCCGCAGGCGGCGCAGGACACGGACGAGCTCAGTCATCGCCGCGCTCCCGCGCCTGGCGAAGGCGGGCCAGCACCAGCTCGATCACCGCCGGACCGAACACGCCCACGAGATAGGCGGCGGAACCGGCGGCGCCCCCGGCCGGGATCGCCTGCGGCGGCAGACCCAGCCAGCTGGTGATGACGGCCATCGACAGGCTGCCCATGCCGGCCGCGATCAGCCCGCCGAGCAGGATGTGGCGCAGGGCGTCGCGCAGGCGCATCTTCGTCGTCAGCGCGTTGGTCGCGCCCCCGAGCGCGCCCCAGGCGGCGAGGATCACGGCGGTGGAGGCCGCGAGGTCGCGCAGCACGGTCGCGACGAAGCCGGTATTGTCGTTCATCGCCGGATCTCCAGGAGCGGGATGGAGGTGATGGAGCCGAGCCGCTCGAGATCGAGCGTCACGTCGAGCGTGTCGGTGTCGAAGCGGACCGGCACGTCGAATTCGAAGCCGGCAGTGATGGTGGTGCCGGAAGCCGGAGCGGCATCGAAGGTCACCACGCCCGTCGTCGTATCCACCGACCAGCCGCTTGCCTGTTCAACTCCGTCGATCGCAACCGTCACACTTTCGGCCACCGGCTTGGTGATGGCCCGGTTCCAGGTCTGCGTGCCCGAGGCGTAGGCCTTCACCAGCTGGAAGTCGGTGGTGGTGCCATCCCCGGTGCCGATGACCTGATCGGTCGACGCGGGCGTCTGCGACGGCAAGCAGGACTTCCAGTCGGCCCAGTCCTTGAAGCGGAAGCCGTAAAGCCTGCCATTACGGGCCTCGAAGAACGCCACCACCGCCGCCAGGTCGTCCGCACGGCGAATGCCATAAGCCACATCGTAGCGCCGGCGGCTGTTCGCCCAGCTGGCGTTGCGCTCCTCGTCGCCCGAGGCAAGCTCGACGATCTGCGTGCGCCGTTCCGGCCCGCCCCGCGCGCCGCTGCTGATATTGTCGGGAAACCGCACCTCGTGAAATGCCATTAGAGCCCCCTGCGTCCGAGCGACACGGCCCGGGCAATGTCCGCCGCGACTTGCGTGCGGGACCGCCGGAAACTCTCGGCGTCGCGGGTGTTGATGTTGATGGTGACGCCGCCACCGGCGCCGTAAGCCTGTGCCTCCTGGCGCGAGAGCACGCGTTCGCCGCGCTGCAGGATCGCAGGCACCTCGTCGGGCCGAAGACCGGCCCAACCTCCACCGTGCATCCTGGGCGCCCCAGCGAAGTCCATGGCCGGGACCATGCGCGACGGCGCCGACCCGCCAACCACACCGCCCGCGTGGAACACTCCGGCAAAGAGCCCGCCCGCGCCGCCGAGAATACCGCCGAGAGCGCCTGCGAGCGGGCCAAGGATGAACCGCCGGGCGGCGAGCCGCGCCAGATCGGCGATGAGTGAGGAAACGAGATCGCGGAAGTCGAGCTTGCCCGTCTTCACGAAGTCGGCGATGGCGTTCTCGGCCGAGGTGAAGGCCCCGACCAGCGCATTGCCGATATCCGCGCCGATGTCGCGGGCCTTGGCGGCATAGTCCGCGAGCGTCGCGGTCACCGCCGCCCAGCCCGTTGCAGCCTGCTCCGCGCCGTCGGCGTTGGCTGCCCCGGCCGCGCGTCCTGCCTGACCCGCGGCATCCAGCGCCTCCGTCACGCGGTCGCCAGCTTCTGTCGCCTGGTCGAGCGCATCCGCACCGTCCTCGCCGCTTGCGCGCATCGCGGCCCGGAGCGCGTCCACCGCATCTCGGACCCCATCGAAGGCGTGGGCGCGGGTATCGGCGGCGCGGGAACGCAGCGCATCGGCCTGGTGGCCGGCATTGCTCGCGGCGTGGTCGAGATCGGAGGCATAGCTCTGCGCCCCGAAGACGTCGATGCGGGCATCCGCCCCGAGCCGCTCGGAGACCGCGTTGAAGGTCGGCCCGATCTGGGCAAGGAAGTCGGCCCACTTCTGCGACAAGAAGGCCATGAGCCGCAGCCAGATGGCCTCGATGTCCGCCCGCATCGCTCGGAAATCGTCGACGAAGGACGTGATGGTGACCTTGATCCCGGCCCAGACCGCCTTCGCGACATTGCCCAAGAGTTCCAGCGCTTCGCCAAAGCCGCCGGCGCCGCGCACCAGCCTGGTGAACTGGTAGATGAGTTCGCCCGCGCCGACGATCAGCGCACCGATGCCAGTGCGGATGAGTGCGCCGCGCAGGACGACCAGCGCAGTGGCGAGGCCACGCACGGAGAGCGCGGCGGCGGCCAGCCCGGCAACCCAGCGGCCGGCGAGGAAAGCCGCGAACGTGGCGGCATAAGTGGTCAGGCGACCGATGTTGTCGAACAAGCCAGCGATGGCCTGCCCAAGCGGGCCAGTCCGGCTCGCGAGCGTGGCCATGGCATCCGCGACCGCTTCCAGCGTAGGCGCGGCGGCAACGGCGAGCTGATTCGACAGTCCGCGCCAGATCAGCCCGAGCCGTGAAATCGCATCGTTGGTGCGTTCGATCTGGTCGGCGTCGGCTTCCGAAATGACCACGCCGAAGGCGCGCACATCCTCGGTCGCCTGGCGCAAGGTCGCGGTGTCGATCCGCGACATGGCGATGGAGCCTTCCTCGCCGAAGAGCTGGCCCGCGACGGCGGCACGCTCGGCGGCAGGCACGAAGTCCTCGATGGCCGCATTGATCGCGCCCACGCGTTCGTCAAGCGGCAGCGCCAGCAGGTCGGACGCAGACAGCCCCAGACGTTCCAAAGCTTGCTCGGCCGGGCCGGTTCCTGCGGCAGCCTGGCTCAGCCGTCGCGTCAGATCCTTGGTCGCCTGTTCGATGCCGGACATGGACACGCCCGCCAGTTCCCCCGCACGTTCCAGCGCCTGGATCGAGGCAACGGTGGTGCCGAGGGACTGCGCGAGTTTGGCCTGCGCATCGACCGTCTGCAGGCCGGACCGCACCATGGCGACGCCAGCAGCGGTGGCCGCGGCAACGGCAGCCGCAGCGGCCACCCGCACCCGACGTGCGAAGCCCGCGAGGCGCGCGTTGGCTGCCTCCATCTCGCGGCTCAGACGTCCGAAACCGCGTGCGCCGGCCTCGCCGACACCTTCCAGCTCGGCGCGCACCTGCCTGCCACCGACCGCAGCAAGGCGGACGCTAACCCGTTTTTCCGCCATCGGATTGTTCCATCTGTTCGTTGAGCTTGGCGACCATCACCGCTTCGATGATCGGCAACAGTTCGGCCGTGGCGGCGGACGGCAATCCGAGAGCGTCGCCAAGCGCCAGCGCGGCCGCCATGTCCCAGCCGACGACGGCGCCGGGCAGCACGCGCAGCTGGCCGCCAAGACGGCCGACCAGGTCCCAGACATGCCAGCCTTCATGCGTCAGCGGCCGGTTCAGGCGCGCCGGGCAGTCCGGGCACGGCCCTTTGCATCCCTCGCAGTATCGCTCGCCCCCGCCGAAGGACCATTCGGCGAGAGCGCGGAGGCGTTTTTTTCCTGCTCCAGCAGCAGACCTTTCGAGACGTAGGCGAGCTGGAACTTCTCGAAGATCGGCCAGATGTCGAGAAGAGCGTCGATGGCCTCGGGGCTCGGCTCGATGGGGTTGCCGTAGGCATCGCCGATCCCGTCCCATTCGAGCACCGCGCGCCGCGCCAGCGCCTTGGCGAAGGCCACCGCGCGTTCCTCGTCGGAAGCCCCTTCAGGGACGGCCTCCACGGCCGGATCGCCACGCGTTGCCACCATCAGCGCGGTGGTCAGCGGGCGCAGTTGCACACGGACACCGGGTGCCAGTTCGTGCCAGCGCGGTTCATTGGAAAGATCGAGGGTCAGCATTGGCAATTCCTTCTATTCGTTTTCAGCAAGAAACGGGTCGCCCGGTCAGGATGGGCTTCGTAGGCTGAAGATTGGTGCCGGAAGGAGAACAAGTTATGGCTATACGTTTCGATGCGATCCCGACGGAACAGGTTCGCGCCTTGCAGAGCGGCGGCCTCGACGCGAATGGTCAGGTGCCAGAGCGGCGGATTTCGGACGGCGTCGGGGTCCCGTGCAGACATTGTTTGAAACTAGTGCCGAAAGGCGAGTTCTATCTCGTTCTCGCCTACAGGCCTTTCGCGATGATCCATCCCTACGCTGAAGTGGGCCCGATCTTTCTCTGCGCAAAGGAATGTGTTTCGGGGTCAGTCGAAGCCAAGCTGCCCGATTTTCTGGTTTCCGATAGCTACATTCTGCGCGGCTACGATACGGATGAACGGATCGTCTATGGCACAGGTCGTGTCACCCCGACCGTGGAAATCACCTCCTACTGCAAAGCTCTGCTCAGGCGTCCGGAAATCGACTTCGTTCATATTCGGTCCGCTTCGAACAATTGCTTCCACGTTCGTGTGGAGCGATCCATTCAATAACTGCTCACCTGGTTCTTGAGGACGACCGTGCACATCTGCCCGGCCACGGAATCATAGGCCGCCTGCCAGTCGAAGCTGGCCTGGATGCCCTGCGGTCCCTGGATTTCCACCCGTGGGCGCGGGAGGTAGACCGCGTGTGCGGTGATGGTCAGGCTGACATTGGCCGAGATCACCCAGGAGAACTCGAGGCTGGCCGCCGTGCCGTTCAGCGCCTGGTCCATCAGCGTGGTGTCGGCAAAGCGCACGTCGATCTTGCCGGTGAGCGCGGCTATCGAGGGATCGGCCCCATCGATGCGCCCGTCGTTGCGGATGGTCTCGATGCGCTCGACGTTGTTGGCGTAGGTCAGGTCCGCCGAGACGATGTTGCCGAGCGCCGCGCCGTTCCGCTTGATCGCCCCGTTGAAGTGGCCGAAGCGCTGCAGGGCGTAGGCCGTGGGCGTGCCCGCTGCCGTGGCGGTTGCGACGCTTTCACCCTGCGCCACCAGCTTCACATCTGCCGTCAGCAGGCCGGATCGCTGCATGGCAATGCTCAACTGATCGAGCACGCAGCCCGTGTAAATGGCAAAGCGCGGGATCTCGGGCATCGCCACCTCGATCGCCATGCTGGGGAGGCTCCACGAGCCGGACTTGAAGGTGTGGGTCTTGTTGGTGGTGCCAGTGGTCGTCGGTGCGCCAAACGCCGCCTTCAGCCAGAAGCCAAAGGCTTCGGCGTCGAGCGGCACGGTGATGTCGCCGTCGGCCGTCACCGCGTCCTTGATCGGGGCCAGCGGATCGCGGCCATAGCCGAGAAGCTCGGAGGCCAGCAGCGGCTGCTCGGCCCCGAGCGAAGCGCTGGCGAAGGGCATCTGCATGAAGCCCGAGGCCGGCGCGGTGCCATAGGTCGTCTCGAACGCGGCCGCGAGCTGCGACCGCGCCCCTTGGGCGCGTGCCATGGTGTTCTCCTAAGGTTGTTGCGGTCAGACCAGCGGGTCGGCCGTGGAATAGTGCAGCACCACCGGGATGACGGCGGCCTTCAGGCTGGCCGCGCCCTCGACTGGCAGATCGACCGGCCGCGGCGCTTCCGCCTCGACCCAGTCGCAGAGACCGCCCAGCGTTCGGTCAGTTGCGAGCGTCGCGCCGATGCTGGCGGTCAGCGTGTCGAAGGCACCATCACGGTCGGAGCCCTGCACCACAGCCTCGATCTCGGCGCGGTGTTGCCAGTGATACCGCAGCGGCGACAGTGTCACCTCCGGCTCCCCGGGCTCGCCATCGCGTAGGATCAGCAGGCCCCCGGCCGGCACCCGCTCGGGCAGCACCTCGCCCCGAAGGACGGTGGCAGGCAGCGCCGAGAGTCGCGCATGAAGCGCAGCGAGGATGGTTTCGCGAGGGGTGGGCATTTTCGACCGTTTCTCGAGCCGTTATTGCAAAATTAGTGCCTTGAGGCTATATAGCTTCCAAGACATGAGGATCGAATGCCCTGGAGAGTTTCTTTCGCCGACGAGTTTGAGCCGGAATTTGACGAACTCGACGAGGAAGTTCAGGACGCGATCTTCGCCCGGGTTCTGCTTCTCGAGCGCGAGGGGCCGTCGCTCGGCCGACCGCATGCCGACACCCTGACCGGTTCAAAGCATGCAAACATGAAGGAATTGCGCTGCACCGCCGGTGGAGGCGTCTGGCGCATTGCCTTCGCTTTCGATCCTGACCGGCAGGCGATCCTGCTCGTCGGCGGGGACAAATCGGGTGGCAGCGAAAAGCGCTTCTACAAGCAGCTGATCGCCCGGGCCGATGAGCGATTCGACCGCCATCTGGCAGAGCGGAAAGGATAAGGACCATGGCAAAAAGCCTGAAAGACAAGCTTGCAACCCTCGACCCGGCGCGCCGCGCACGCATCGAGGCCGAGGCCGATCGTCTGCACACCGAGTATCTGACGCTGCAGGAACTGCGCAAGGCGAAGGAAATGACCCAGGTGCAGCTTGCCGAGACCCTCGGTATACAGCAGGCGACCGTTGCGAAATACGAGCGCCAGAGTGATCTCCTGCTGTCAACACTTCGCAGATACGTCGCAGCCATGGGCGGTGACCTCAAGCTGATGGTAGAATTCCCCGGCAAGGCGCCTGTCTCCCTCGAGGGGCTTGGCGACACTGAAGAACCCCGCCAACGTACCGCACGCAACGCGCTCCAACACGAAGCTCGTGCGTGATCTTCAGAACCTCCCCTCCACCCAATTCGCCACGATCAGCCCCGGCACACTGTCGAGCGCCCGCTCCGAGTCGCGGTCGAGGTTCAGCCGCTTCGGCAGCCTGACCTGCGGGACCAGTAGGAAGATCGGCACGGTGGCACGGCCGCGGCCGGTTTTCGAGCGCGAGGCCATGCCAAGGCCTTTGGTGTTCAGCCGCCCGTCGGCCACCAGCAGGCTCGGCCCGCGACTACGATAGACGAAGCGCAGGCGCATTCCCCTCCGCCGCTCCCATTCGTCCGGAGTCAGTTTCGCCCCGTGCCGCCCCTTGCCAGCGGCGGGCAGCGGGATCGCCAACCAGAAGCCATCGCGCGAGCGGATCAGCGGGCCGGTGTCATGCGCGCCGACGATGACCGGGGCCTTCGACCAGACCAGCGCGGCGGCGTTCAGGCTCTCGCCCGCCTTTGGGTAGGTCTGGCTCCGGATCGAGTTGGCCAGCCGACGGCCGAGCCCGGCGCCGGTGATCTGGCCGCGCCAGGCGGTCTTGAGCCCGGTCCCGGCCTCGCGCATCGCGGCGGTGACGGCCTTCTCTCCGGCCTTCACCTCGGCGGCCATGGCGGCGACGAGGTCGGGCGTGATGTCGAGCTTCAGCTTCACGCGGGTCTCAGGTCCACGGTCCAGACCAGCCGCTCGCGGTCGCGGACGGGCTCTCCCTGGATGAGGAAGGCCTCGCCGTCGATCTCGATCCGATCGCCGGGGCGCGGGTTCGCGACCTCGGCGACGCGCAGATCCAGCCGGGTCGTTTCCGACCAGAGGCGCGCCTCGCCGAAGCCGGTGACGTCGTCCGGCCGACGCAGAATGGCGTGCACCAGCACCGGCGCGCCGCCCTCGGCGGTATAGACCACGTCGCGGGCGAGATGCGGGTCAGTGAAGAACACATCGAGAGCCGCGGCGAAGGCGCTCATCAGGTCCTCCGCGCCGAGCGCAACACCTGTGGGCGGGTGCAGATCGGCAGCGGGTTGCTCTCGATCTCGAGCCGCACCCATTCGTCGCGGTCCCGGTCGGGAATGGAGCGGGCGTAGAGTGGCAGGCCGAGGGTGTTGACGGTCTCGAAGGTGTCGGCCGGGGCGTAGTAGATCTCGAAGAGCCCTTCCACGCCTTCGGGATAGAAGACCGCTTTATCGGGCGGCACCCCGAAGGCGGCATTGCCCCGGTAGCGGCGGAAATTGATGCCGCCGAAGCTGACTTCATCGGCGACGCGCGAACGCAGGTCGGCCGCGGCGGCGGTGTTGAGGTAGGTCTCGCGCACCTCCTTGTGGGCCACGAGATCGGCGAAGAAGGCCGAGCCGCATTCCGCGCGCAGCTGCACCGCGCCGGTGGAGAGCCCGCCGAGGCTGTCCTCGACGCTTTCGATCAGCGCCTGGCATTTCTTGCGGAGCGCCCCCGAGGCCGGGTTGGTGGCGGCGAGATCGAAGTTCACCTCCGCCGCCGGGGTGATGGCAAACTCGGTGAAATAGTCGATGACCACCGCCCCGTCCTTGGGATCGAGCACCTTGCCCTGGATGCCGTTCAGGAGGTGATACTCGAAGGTCGCCTCGGCATCGGTGCGCAGGCGGCGCAGGCGACGTGCCACCTCGGCCTGGATCTGCTGGGTCTCGCTCTCGGAGCCAAAGGCGCGGATGCCCTGGATCTCGGAGGCCCAGAGCACGTCCTGCTTCTTGAACTGGCGGCAGACGAAGGCCCGCACGTCGCGCCGTTCCGGTACCTGCTGTTCATAGGCCGAACCGCGCTCGGAGAACGGGATCAGCGACAGCGTGCCGTCGCGGCTCTCGATGACGACGGTGCGGCTGCGCACGCCGCGATCGGCAAAGAGGCCGGAGCCCGAGAGGGTGGCGGGCTTGAAGGGGATGTTTTCGAGCGCGCGGGTAAGCTCGATCACCGAGAAGGCATCGGTGTCGAAGATGTCCAGTGTGGGCATGGGAATGTCCTTTCAGCTTGTCAGGTGTCAGCGCACCAGGATGCCGGCGGCGGCCAATGCTGCATGCGCCGCATCAATCTCGGGCTGGGTCGGCGTACCGGTGAACACCAGATCGTTGGCGTTGACGATGGCGGGACCGCGCAGCAACACAACCGCATCCACATCGGCCGCCGTGGCATCTGCCTTGCCCCAGAGCACGGCGACCGCCGTTTCGGTGCCATCGACGGCCGCCGGATCGTGGGCGGTGTATTTGCCGGTCGCGGTGATCTTGCCCAGCACGGTGCCGGGCTGCAGGACCGGGTTGGCGGCGCTGTTGGCGATGGTGACGACCTCGCGGGTGTAATCGCGGAAGGCCTCCCAGACGAGAAAGCCGCCAGCGTGGGTGGTTTCGGTGAGCGTGGTCATGGTTGGTTATCCTTTGCGCTTGAAGGTTCGGGCGATCACATCACCCCAGGGTTTGGCCTGAGGCGCGGGCCCCGGTTGCGGGTGTGTGGAGGAGATGTCGGGATCAACAGCCGCGCGGGCGTCGATGAGGGATTTACGAATATCCTCGAGGTCGGTTTCCGCCTCGAGAAAGCCGGCGGCCATCTGCGGCTGACCCGCCAGCCGGCAGAGATCGACCACGGTTTTGGCGTAGGCCATCGCCTCCGTGCGGATGGCGGCGCGATCAGGTTCCGGATCGGCATTGGACCCGTTGGCAGGTTCCGGATCCGGGTTGACCGCAGTGGGGTCGGCCTTCGCCGTCATCGCCGCGATGATCGCTTCCGGCGTGTTCCTGAACCCGCTCACATCGAAGCGGGCGGCCATTTTCACCGGCGCGGCCAGGGTATCGGCGAGCCCCATATCGATGGCTTCAGACGCATCAAACCAGGTCTCGGCCGCCATCAGGCTGGCGATCTCATCCTCCGCCTTGCCGGATTTGGCGGCATAGCCCTTGATGAGCGAGGCACCGATCTTGTCGAGCGCCTCGGCCATGGCCCGCATGTCAGCCGCCGTTCCCATCACGAGCCCCGACGGATCATGGATCATCAGAAAGGCGTTTTCCGGCATGACGATCTCGTCGCCGGCCATGGCGATGTAGGAGGCAGCCGAGGCGGCAATGCCGTCGATGCTCACGGTGACATTGCCGGCGTGACGTTGCAGAGCATTGTAGATCGCCACCGCGTCGAACACCGAGCCGCCGGGGCTGTTGAGCCGCAATGTCAGCGGGGACTTGTCCGGCAGCTTGCCGAGATCGGCCAGAAACGCCTTCGCGCTGACGCCATAGGCGCCGATTTCATCATAGATCGAGATTTCCGCGCCCTCATCGAGGGCGCAGATCGAGTACCAGGTTTTCATGGATCACTTTCCCTTGTCTGGATCAGCCGGCTTTTGCGGCGTCGCCCGCGCGCCCTGCGCCTCGCCGGGGCTGGTGGAATAGTTGAGGCCAAGCTCTGCAGCCCGCGCCGCATCCGCCGCATTCTCGCGGTCGATTTCCTCGATGTCGTAGCCGGTGGCCTCGACCGCTTTCCTGCGCGACATCAGCCCGGCATTGATGCCCAGAAGCTGCGCCTGAATGTCCTTCAGCGGATCGACCCAGTCCCACCGTGGCGGGATCCAGTGAACCGGTTTGGCCTTGGCCATGTCGGGCAGATCGAGCACACCCGACAGGGCCGACATTTCCAGCCAGCGCTGCCAGACAGGGCGGCAGAATTGGTGCGCCATGACCCCATGCTGCAACTGGCCGATTCGGCGGCGGAACTCGACCAGTTCGGCGCGCAGGCTCGAATAATTGGCCTGGCGCACATCGCCGGTGACCAGATGATAGGGCAGACCCAGCGAGGCCGAGATCGCCAGCAGGGTGCGATACTGGAACGCCTCGTAACCGCCCCCCACATCGGCAGGGCTGGAGAACTTGATATCCTCGCCCGGCAGCAGCACCTGCAGGGTGCCCGGCTCTAAGCTGGCAATGCCAATGCCGGTGCCCTCGTCCTCGATCTCCCCCATCAGGGTTTCTTCGGGGGCGTTTTTCGTGACGAAGCCCGCGAACATCGCCGCCGTCTTTTTGCGATCGAGCTCGGCGTCATCGTACTGATCGAGCAGAAACAGCCGCACCATGGCTGGCGCCACATGTGGCAGGCCCCGGATTTGACCCGCATCGATCGGGCGGTAGATGTGGAGAACGTCCTCGGCGGGCACCCTTGTGGTGTCCGGAATGACATCCCTTCGGTCCGTGCTGTCTCCGGGGTGGCGACGGCGGAAGTGATAGGCGACGCGTCGCCCGATCCGGTCGAACTCGATGCCGCAGCGGATCTGGTTGCCGTTTGGCGCGGTTTCGGTCTTGTCGAAGGGCAGCATTTCCGATTGCAGAAGCTGCAACTGCATCGGCACCAGCAACCCGTCCTCTGCCCGGCGTGGCCGGATACGCACGAAGCATTCCCCGGCGACGAACATCTCGCGCGCGATCATCGCCTGCAGCCCGTAGAAGTCGGTGAGACCATCGGCGTCGGCCTGATTGGTCCAGGCCAGCCACAGGCGCTGAACCCGGTCGCGCAATTCCCCGTCTTCAATGAGCGACGACGGCTTGATCCCGTCGCCAACCAGATTGGCCGCATAAGCCTCGCAGGCATTGGCGGCGTATCCATTGGTCACCACCAGTTCGCGCGAGCGGGCCAGCAGGCGCGGACCGCCCGAGGCCACCAGCGCGTTGATGTTCTCCAAGGGCGGGTTCCAGCCCCGCAGGCGACGCCGCGACATCGCGCCTTCGAGGCGCGCGCGCATAGCAGAAGGGCCGCCGGTTTTCTGGCGGCGGAAGGCATCAAGCAGGCCCATCACAACCCCTTGGTCGTGGTCACGCGCACCTGACGGATCACGCTGCGGCCCTCGAGCGTGGCAATCTCGTGGTTGAGCACATCGATGGCCCGGTCGATTTCCGCCAGGCTGCGGTATTCCACCGTTTTGCCGTCATAGCTGACTCGGGCCACACCACTCGCGCGCGCGGCCGCCAGGGCGTCGCGGCGGGTTTGCAGTTCTGCCAGTGTGGCCATTACGATCCCAACTTAGTCATTGACATATAGGTCAGTGACGTATATCTCGTGTCATGACCATTGTAACCGTTGTCGAAATGCCGGAGTTCCAGCGCCGCGCCCGCGCGATCATGAGCGACGACGAGCGCATGGAGTTGATCGATTTTGTCGCCCACAACCCTTTAAGTGGCGTTTCCATTGGCGGCGGTGTGCGCAAGTTTCGCTTTGCGAGGGCAGGCAGCGGAAAAAGCGGCGGATACCGGGTGATCCATGTATTCAGCCCCGAAGACGGCACACCGGTCATATTGATCACGGTCTTCGCCAAGAACGAGAAGGCCAACCTGACCAAGGCCGAAACCGAGGCGGTCAAAACCCTCGGCAAGGCCCTGACAGAAACCTACAGGAGCAAGCGATGAGCGACGCATTCAACAGCATCGAACAAGGCCTGAAAGAGGCTCTTGCCCACGCGCGCGGCAAAGGTCCTGCGGTGATCCACGAGATCGACATTCCCGAGCCAGACGTGCAAACCATCCGCGCCAGAACCGGCCTTTCGCAAGCGGAGTTCGCGCGCAGTATCGGGGTTGCCAAGGGCACGCTCTTGAACTGGGAGCACCGCCGCCGACGCCCCGATGGCCCTGCGCGGGTTCTGCTGGCGATGATCGCCAAGGATCCGGGAATTGTGCAACGTACCCTCAACGAGTAAAGCGCTATCCCATGTAATTCGAACGCACGGACCGGCGCTGGCGCGCGGGTCTCGCTGGGCGCGACACCGCCGGCGCCGGTGTCCCCAGTTCGGTCGGAGAGACCTGCCGCTCCAGATCATCCCATTGTTTGTCCGACCAGCGATCTGCCCCGAGGATCCACGCGGCCGCACGGGCATAAACGCGGGCGTCGAGCGCCTCGTTCCTCTCGCGCAGCTTCTGCCATTCGAGCTTGGCAAAGCCGCGCTTGTTCTTCACCGTCACCAGCTGCTCGGCGACGAGTTGCTTGAGCCACTCACTGTCTACCCAGCCCGGCAGGTGCACGGTGCCGGGCGGGAATGCGGCGCCGGCCGTAACCTCTTCGAGCGTCGGCCGCTCCTGCCTGAGAAACCGGTAGGTCTCGGCCTTGAAGGTCGAGACCGCCACTGTCCAGAGCCGCGCGCCCCGGCGCAGACGTTTCCCCGCGATGGTGGCGTCAACGAAGGTCGGGCCCGAGACGGGGCTCGCGCGATTGAACCCTTCCACCCCCTTGACCGGGGCGACCTGCGCAAAGCCCACCTGACGTGCCCAGCCATAGACGGCGCTGGTCTCGTAGCCGGTGTCGATGGCCAGCCGCGCGATGCTCATCGGCACGCCGCTTGCGTGTTGCCATGTCCGCCCCAGAAGCTCCGACAGCCTTGCCCAGCAAGCCGGATCGGCGGGCCCGCCCTCGATCACCAGATGGTCGATCAGCCAACTCTCCAGCCCGCGCCCCCAGGCCCAGACATCGACCTCGATCCGGTCCTTCTGCACATCTGCGCCGGCGGTGAGGAACAGCCCCTTCTCGGGCACCAATCCCGCCGGCAAGTCCTCCCGCTGCCCACTCAGCCTCTGCCAGTCGGGCGCATCGCCCGTCTCCACCCAGGTTTCGCCGAGCGAGGTGTTCACGAAGGTCTTCATTGCCTGGTCGCCACCCGCGCGGGCAGAAAGGAAATTTTTCACCATCGCTTCGAGCCGGACCCAGGGCGAATATATCTCGTTGAGGTGGAAGCCGGCGATCTCGGCAAAGGGCCTCCGCGCCCGCCATTCGCCCTTGCCGACAGTGGCCCATCTTGTCTGGTCGTCCCACTTCGCCGCGCAGTGGATACATTCATAGCGCGCGGTCTCGGGGCGGTGTTCACCGCGGTCGCTCTTCACCCATTTGACCTGTCCCCAGACCAGCACCTGGGATTCGCCACAGTCCGGGCACGGCACCCAGAACTGCCGCTGGTCGCTTTCCTCATAGGCCGTCTCGATCCGGCTCGCACCCCGGTTGGTCGGCGTCGAAACCAGCACGATCTTGCGGTTCCAGAAGGTGACCGTGCGCTTCTTCGCCAGGTTCACCGGATCGCCCTCGGCCCCGGCGCTGAACGGGTAGCGATCCACCTCGTCGCACAAGAGCAGCCGGATCGGCCGGCTCGCGAGCCCCGAGGGCGCATTAGCCCCGACAATCGTCAAATGCCCGCCGGCAAAGCGCTTGTGCAGGATCTTGTTGTTGCCGTCACGCGACTTTGGATCGGCGATCTTTTCCCTCAGGCACGGCGTATCGCGCGCCATCGGCGTGAAGCGGTCCTTCGACCAGGTCTCGGCATCGCGCTCAGTCGGCATCACCACCATGATCGGTGCCGGGTCCTGGTCGATGTGATAGCCGACGGCACAGAGTTGGGTTTCGGTCTTGCCGGTCTGGGCAGATGACATGACCACAACCGTCTCCACCGACGCATCCGAGATCGCGTCCATGATCCCGCGCTGGTATTCGGCGCGGGAGGTGCGCCAGCGCCCGGGCTCGGCGCTCGCCTCCGAACTCAGCCTGCGGTTCTGATCCGCCCAGTCACTGATCGTCAGCTCCGGCGGCGGGGTCAGCGCCTTCAGCACCCGAGCCACCGTCCGGTGCATCACTTGCGTCCCCGGCAGGGTCAGGATCGTCGTCTTGGTCTCGCTCAAGGCGCACATCCGTCTCCACCAGTTCCTCCAGCGCCTCGCGAAGGGCCCCGCGCAGCATGTCCCGAACCGCGCCGGGGCTTGCCGCGCCATGCACCTGCGGCGCCAGCCGGTCGGGCAGCGCCAGAAGCCGCGTGCGCAACAGCGCCAGTACCGCGATCCAGGCGGCCTCCACGTCGCCCGCCGCGATCACCGCGCCGCGCTTCTCCTCCGCCTCCATCTCGGCGAGATCGGCGCGCGCCCGGATGAACCGGGCCCGCTCGGCGGCATAGTCCGGCGCGCCGGCCTGCGCCTTCGCCGCCTGGTCGCGCAGATAGCGCACATAGCCGCGCACCGAACCGATCAGGTCGTACTGCCCGCGCGTCGCCTTCGGGATCACGCCCTCGCGGCTCAACTGCTGCACCCGCCGCTCGGAGAGATCCAGAAGCTTCGCGATCACCGCAATAGGCTGGCTGGTCGATGACACGCGATGGCTCCCAGTCCGCTTATAAAGCCATGATATTGCTGCGATTATACTGGATATAGCGGCGCTTCGGAGCGAAGCTAAATCAAACGAAACGACACGCCTGAAGGAGCCCGCCATGACCCTCGCCGAACGCTACAACGCCGAAGCCCTCCGCCTGCTGCCGCACATGGCCGATGACCTTGCGGTGGACCCCGCCATCGACCGCGTCAGCGAGATCGACGAGATCGTCTTCCGCCGCGGCGAGTTTCTCGGCGGCATGGCCTGCGCCATCCTCGCCATGATCGAGCGGAAAAATTGAGGAATACCAATGACCCGTCTGAACCCCCGGACCACACCCCGCCATCAGCTTCGTGCCGAGAAGACCCGTCGCAATCACGAAGCCGCCCTCGCCGCCTTTACGGCCAAGAAGGCCGAGATCGATGAGATGCTTGCCCGGCTGCAGGCGCTGAGCGACGATCATTTCAACTGCCCCCCCGACGAGATCGGCTGGGCGGTGGTCGGCAGCCTCGAGCACTACGCCGGCCTGCTCCGGCGCATCACCGACAGCGCTTTCGGCGAGGGAGAATACGACGAGTGATCTTCGGCCTTGCCGAACTCCGGCCCGCCCGCTGGCGGGCATGGGGTTGTAGAAGGCGCCGCATGACGCGGTCCCGAACACGGAGACCCCAGATGACCAAGCTATCCGACACGCAAGCGATCATCCTTAGCGCCGCCGCGCAGAAAGTGGTCGGCGCGCTCATGAAGCGCGGACTGATCACCGAAACCGTGACAGACCAACGCGCGAAGGCCGATCCCGCCTTGAACTGCATCTGGCGCAACGACGAGGACGGCCGCGCCATCCTCCTGCGCATCACGAACGCGGGCCTTGCCGCCGTCGGCATCGAGCCGGAGGACGGGAACAGCGCGCCCATGGGCGCCGACGAGGCGCAGAGCGACGAACCCGCGCAGGATGCTCCCGCCGTGTCCGACCCCGCGCCGAAGACACGCACGCCGCGCACCGGTACCAAGCAGGCGAAGCTGATCGAGATGCTTCGCGCAAAAGGTGGCGCCACCATCGACGAGATCGTCGCCGAAACGGGATGGCAGTCTCACACCGTCCGCGGCGCCATGTCCGGCGCGCTCAAGAAAAAGCTGGGCCTGATGATCACCTCCGAGAAGATCGAGGGGCGCGGACGGGTCTACCGCATCGCCAGAGACTGACACCCGGCCTCACCGCAATCTTGCTGCCGCCGCCCAACGTCGGGCGGCGGTTTTTCATTCTGCGCCCCGGATCTGCAGCACCTCGAACAGCCGCCGCAGGGCGAAGGAGCGGGCCAGGCTTACGATGGTGAATATCCCGCCCATCTTCAGGTTCTGCACCAGCGTCGTGTGCAGCCCGAAGGCTGGGAAGATCAGGATTTGCGTCACAACGGCGACGCCATAGCCAACCGTCACATTGGCGATGGCCTCGATCAGCGACATGAAGCGAGATTGCTTCATGCAGCTTCCCGTCCGTCCTGAACCTCTGCGAAGCTGCGCCCGTCACCATCCAGCACCGCCTGCCGCCCGGTGAAGCGCTGCCAGCGCTCCACGATCACGTCGACGAATTTCGGATCAAGCTCCAGCAACGCCGCCTTGCGACCGGTGGTCTCGGCCGCGATCAGCGTGGTGCCGCTGCCGCCGAAAGGATCGAACACCAGATCACCCACGCGGCTCGAGTTCCTGAGAGCCCGCTCGACCAGCGCAACCGGCTTCATCGTCGGGTGCAGGTCATTCTTCGCCGGCCGGTCGATCAGCCACACATCGCCCTGGTCGCGCGCCCCGCACCAGCGGCGCTTGGCGCCCTCGGGCCAGCCATAGAGGATCGGCTCGTATTGCCGTTGGTAGTCCGAGCGCCCAAGCGTGAACCGATCCTTGGCCCAGATCACGAAGGTGGACCAGTGGCCGCCGGCCTCGGTGAAGGCCTTCTGCAAGGTGTGCAGCTCGCTCGAGGACATGCAGATATAGACCGCGCCCGCAGTGCGCGCGTTGATCAGCACGCAGGCAACATACAGGAACTGGCCGAAGGCATCGCCCAGGGCATCGTTCCTGATCCGGCGATCCTTGCCGGCTTTCTCGGCGCCAACCCCGCCGGCATAGTCGACGTTGTAGGGCGGATCGCAGAAGCAGATGTTGGCCTTGTCGTTCCCCAGCAGTCGTTCCACGTCGGTTGCCACCGTAGCGTCACCGCAGAGCAGGCGATGCGGGCCGAGTTGCCATAGATCGCCGGGGCGGCTGACCGGGTCATCCGGTGCGTCTGGAACCTCATCGGCATCCTCGGCCGCCGCCTCTTCGACGCCGGAAAGAAGCGCGTTCAACTCGTCCTCGGTGAAGCCGGTGAGGCCGAGGTCGAACTCGGCCTCAAGGAGGTCGCCCAGTTCCAGCCCCAGCAGGTCCTCGTCCCACTCGGCGTTCTGGGCCGAGCGGTTGTCCATGATCCGGAAGGCGCGCGCCTGGGCCTCGGTCAGGCCCTTGGCGACATGCACCGGCGCGGCCGCGAGCCCCAGCTGGCGTGCGGCTTCCAGCCGGGTATGCCCGGCCAGCACCACCATGTCCTCGTCAACCACGATCGGCTGGCGCCAGCCAAACTCGGCAATCGACGCGGCAACTGCGGCCACCGCCTTGTCGTTGCGGCGCGGGTTGCGAGCATAGGGAATGATCTGCCCGAGAGGCAGCTCGATCACGTCCATGGGTGGTTCCTGGTGTTGGGGTTCGAAAGCGAAGCCGGGCGCGGGCCAAAGCGAAATGGGGTCCGACCCCCGTTTCGTTTCAGGCGGGGTGTTCGGGGCCGTCAGCCCCTTGTTTCATTGGGTTTTGTGGCAAAGCGAAACGAAACGGGTATTTTCGGCGGCGTCACTGGGAAAGCCTCGCGCCAAGCCCCCCCGAATACGTTGGTGAACAGGAAGGACCCGTAAAATCAAAGACTTGCAAGTCGGCGGAGAAGGTTGTTCCGGTCAGCCGGTCCGCGCTTGCCCATTTCAACCACCTCGCTCATCCGTTCCGTCCCTCGCTCGCGCCTCTTGCGATCTTGGTCCGTTTGTAGCCCCCGGAGCGGCCCTGGTGAATCCCCCGCGATGTCTCACCGAAAATTTTCTCACAGGACGATTTTCCTTGACAGCCTGTCGGCGTTTTCGATCACGAAGCGCTTCGAGCGTTTGGAGGACGGCACCCGCCCGTTGAGCCGCCACACGATCACCGCAAGGCCGTATTCCCAGTGGCGGCTGGCGGCCGGGCGGCTTAACCCGATCTCCCAGCCGATCTTCTTCCATGGCGTCCGATTGGCGCGCAGCCAGACGATCCGGGCGTCGTCCTTCTCGAGCCAGCGCAGCCAGAGCATCGCCTCCTCGGCCTCCGTGATCATGCGCGGGCTCGGCAGCGGTCGCCGCATTCGAGGCTCCTGGCCGACCTGATCGGCGAAGCTGTGGAAATACTCGGGCCAGGAGTTGAAATACCCCTGCGGCCTCACGGCCGGCATCTGCGCGAACACGTCGGCCGCCAATTCCAGCCGGTCCTGCACCCGGGCCATCGTCCAGTCAGCCATGTCGTTCCTCCCGCTTGCCGTAAAGACGCTCGCCGAGTTGCCGCACCAGTTCCCGCTCGGGCCAGGTCAACCGGTCGTCTTCCACTGAGACCGCCAGCAGGCCTTGCTCCCGCCAGCCGTCACGCTTGACCTCATCGGGGTCGCGTCGCCGCCCGCCATAGCCCGGCGGTGTGAAGCGCATCGTCTTCATGCCAGCCCTCCCTTGGTTTCGATCGCCCAAAGCAGGATCGCGATGGCATCGGCCTCGTTGTCGTCGGCCGGGCTGAAGCCCCGGGCACGGGCGGCGTCGATCATCGCCTGCTTGGGCGCGTTCCCCTTGCCGGTGGCGTGGCGTTTGATGGTGCCGACCGGGACACCCTCGTAGGGCACGCCGCGCAGCTCGGCCCACGCAGTCAGGGTGGCCATGAGCCCGCCGTAGACATGGGCCGCGTCGGTCCCGGCGTGGCGGCGAACCTCCTCGAACCAGATCGCTTCCACTGGGCCGGAGAGCCGGTCGATCTCCGTCAGCCAGTTGGTGAAGCGCAGATACCGCATGCCGCCGCCGTCATAGCGGCCGGGACGGAGGCTGACCGTGCCGCTGGTGATCAGCCCGTCTTGGCCGCGCAATGCCCAGCCGGTCGTGGTGCCCAGATCGAGGGCGAGGATGGTGGAGGATGGAAAGGTTGGTGTCGCGGCCATTTGGGGGCTCCTTTTTTCCGGCTGCTCGATGAAGGGATGGACAGGATCGCGGTGGACGAAATCGCCCAGGGGTGGGTGGTGGACCTCCCCACCTGACGGGGGGAGTCCACCCACCCCTTTAGGGGTGCCTTTTCCGAAATCTGGAATCTGGCAGAACCGCATGATTTCATTGAGGAAATCCAGATTGCGGGTCAGATTGCGGATCAACCCGTCCGAAATCTGACGCAGGCCCGTCAACCCATTGAAAAACCGGCAGAAAACCCAGATTCCAGATTGCGCGCAGATTTCAGATTTCGCGAAATCTGGCCAGATTTCGGATTTCCGCGTCCAGATTTCGGATGCATTCGGGGCGGCTATACTCATGCCTCACCCCCCTCCGGATAGACCCAGACAGCGGGGTTTTCGACCGGCAGAACGGCCCCGGTCTGGGGGCATTTGTAGTGGCTCGGGAACACCCGGACATGCACCGGGGTGACCTCGCCGGTCTCCGGATCCGTGGCCTCCTCGCCGGTCGCCAGTTCCATGTGTTCGACGCAGAGATAGCCGTACTTGCTGCGGTCCGAGGCGAGGCCGAGATCGCTTGCGGCATCGCCCTTGACGAACTTGACGATCCCCTTGGTGGTCAGGACGTTCAGCCTCTCGCGAATGCTGGTCTGCCCGCTGAGGCCGCTCTTGTTCTCGAAGGCCTCGGCGAAGAGGGTCATGGTGTACATGCGCCCCGAGCGCGCCTCGCGGTGAAGAATGTCGACGATGACCTCGCCTTTTCGGTCGCGCTCCGCATCAAACTTCGCGCCCTGTTCGGCGCGCACGAGCCGCTCGTTCATCGGGTTCACCTCGACCCACGCCCCCTTGACCTTGTCGACGAGCTTTGCCCGCAGCGCGGGGCCGTTCCGAAGCTCGATTTCCAGCTTGCGTTCCGAGGCCTCCTCGTCGGGACGGTGCAGGATCAGGCCCGAGGTATAGAACCCGCGCAGCGCGCTGGCGCCGGAAAGCGCCAAGAAGGGATCGTCCTTTATCTGCTGCTTGCTGAGCTTCTTGGTGTGGTGGACCAGGATGACACCGCAATCAGGGTCGATATGGTCGCGCAGTACCTCCACCCGTTCCTTCAAGAAGAACATCATGGCGGTGTTGTCATTCTCGCCGCCGCCATCTGGTCCGCCGTCGAACAGGTTGCGGATCGGGTCGACGCAGAGGATGTCCACGGGCGCATCCGGGAAGGCCGTTTGAACGGCACGCGCCACGCGCAAGCTGCCCTCGTTGTCGAGCAGCATCTTCAGCTTGGGCGTGGCAACGAAAGTGTCCCGTGCAGCGTCCAGCACCTCTGGCGGAAGCGCAATCTGCCTCAGCCGTTCCCGGAGATAGTGATACTGGATCTCGGCCTGCAGGTAGAAGATCCGCAGCGGCCGCGGAGGGGTGAAGCCAAGGAACGGCACGCCAGCGGCCATGTGCACGAGCCAGGAGATCAGCAGATCGCTCTTGCCGACCTTGGGGGCACCGCCCAACACCAGCAGCCCGCCCGGCGTCAGCACGCGCGGTGCGATGATGTCCTCCGGCATCGGGCTCTGGTCGTCCAGCAATGTGCCCAGCGTGAACGCGGGCATCTCAATCGGCCCTGACACGCCGGTTTCCAATCGCAACAAGGGCGGTCCGTTCTTCTCGACATGCCGGGCCCAAAGCCGGTCAGATTCTGTTTTCAGCCGTTCCTCGGACCAGCTCGGGCGCAGCATCGCGGCGTTGTAGCCGCAGATGCCTTGCCAACCCTCGTTCGCACTCATGCGCCCTTCATGCACCATGCGGATGAAATGGCCGATCGCAGCCGAGGCTCCCTCAAAGCGGGACCATGCATCGGTGCCGCCTTCGCGCACCGGGTTGGTCAAAACCGATCCGAGGTCGGGTTTTGCAATTGTTTCTGGTGTGGTTTCCACGCCGACACCAGGAATGGCCGGCATGTCCGAGACCAGTTCGGCAAAATCATCAAGATCGACCTCGACAGTGTTTTGCTCCCGGATTTGAACCAGGCGCTGGAGACCGCCCTTGTGATAAACGCTGCCTGCCACCCGTATGGGTTGGTGTGCAGAGCGAAAATGCGTGTCGCCGCCAACCTTGAGGGCAATCTCACCGCGCAGGATACAGAGCCGGGCCAGATCATCACCCTCGGCCGGTTCGGTCAGTTTCCACCAGATATGGAGTTTGGTTGCGCCAACCCTCGTGCGCCCGCCGCTTTCAACGATCATGGTGGGCTGTCCGAGATGCGTGATCAGATGGTCCAGCTTGGCCGGAATGTCGCCCGCGTCCAGATCGACGATGATCGCCTGCATTTGCAGCACATCGGCCGATTTGGCCTGACCTGGTTCGGCAACGGTGCCGGGGATCACATAGACCGCCGCGCCCTCACGCGTGGCCCAATTGGCGAAGGTTGCGAGTTTTTCCGGTGCGGTATTGTCCGCATCAATCCAGATATTGTGCGGCTTTCCGTCCTTGCCCTGGCCCTTGTCGACAAAGCCGCGCACAGGGATCAGGCCTTCGCAGTAGCCGAACACCACATCGAGGAACGTTTTGATTTGTGCGGCGTCCGGCTCCACCCCGAACGGATCGTCGAGCGAGGCATCTTGCCGTGCGAGGGCCGCGTCGTTGAAATCCGTCCACGGGTTGAAATGAATGATGCTGTCGTCGCTCATGCAAGCTGCTCCCAGCAACGGTCCGCATAAGAGCAGAACCGGCATTCGAAGAAATCTCGGGCCTGCGCGATACGCGGCAGCAGTTCACCTGCGTCAGTGGCTTGCAGGATCCGCACCGCTCGGTCGGACATGCGCTGCGCGAGATCGGCATCGAACGGCACGAGCTCATGATGCAGCTGGGCGGTGTCCTTGTTGATCGCGGTGAAGAGCGCCGGTGTTGCAGAAATCCCCGGCGCCGAAGGTTCCATGTAGGCCTGATAGATCGCGATCTGGGCGGCGTAGACGGGCTTGGAGACCGTCACGCCGTCCTTGACGCAGACCCGCCAGTTCTTCGCGTTCATCGTTTTGCATTCCCAGAGCGCGGGAACACGTATGCCAAGCGCCGCCGGAACATCGGCGATGATCCCGTCGACATGACCCCGGATGCGACCGCCCGCGACCGAGAAGCCAAACTGGCCGCCATCGCGTTCTTGGGTGACCAGGTCGATCCCGGCGGCGCGTAGCCAGCGGATTGCCAGATCCTCGAGCTGGTGACCAATTGCGAAGATCCGAAGCGTCTGGCCGTTGAAATCGGCCCCCTCATCTTTCGGCGCACCGGCGAACTCGAACTGCAGCGCACGTTCGCACGCATGCCCCAGACGGGACGCGCCGAGATAGGTCCGGGGCGGCGTGGCCTCGCGCTCGGCAATGAGAGCGGCGTCGATCAGTTCGTTGATCCGCTCGGCCATGGAGGGGCGATGATTGAAATCCAGCATCAGAACGGCACCTCCGGTGTCTGGGCTTTCGCGATATCAGCCATGGCCTCACGGAAACCCTCGACTGCCTCCTCGATCAGAGCGCGAACCTGCGCCTCGGTCAGATCGGCGAATGCGGTCTGCCATCCGATCTCGTCCATCAGCAGCGCGACGCGTTTCAAGGTGGCGGTGACAGCGGCGCGTTCTTCTTCGGTGAGATCAACCATGGCAAAACGCCCCCGCGCCAATCGCGTCCAGAAGCCCTGGCAGGGCATCGAGCAAAACCAGACCGATTGCCGGGGCTGTTTCGACCGGACCGGATCGCGCCAGCCAAAGCCATGTGTGGGTTGCTGGCAGACAGCACAGAGCGTTCCACGCGGATGCCACAGGCGTTGTCGGTCCGTTGTTGTCGGGAATTTCACCATCGGTCATGCCGCCCTCCTGATCGCATCTGCGTTGCGAACGGTGCGACCACCGTTGTCCGCCCCGAACACCAGCGAACGGATGGCGTTGCGATTGAAACGAAAGGACAGCAGTGCCGAGGCCTGATAGCGGGTCAGCCCGAAATCCTGCCGGTATTCAGCGGGCAGATACTGAAGCTGTTTCTGGGAGGGAGGCTGGTTCAGCCAGCGCCGGGTCTTGTGGGCGCTCTCGTCGGATTCATGGGTGTTCAGCCAGTCATCGGCGGCCGCAAGGCAAACCGTGCGCTCGCCCACAGCCAGCAATCTGGGCTGCTCCTTCTGCCGCCCGCCGATGCCGTACCAGCGGCCATTCAGAAAAAACACACCGCCCCAGGCGACAAAACCGCCCGCCATCAGGGCCGCATCATCGCCGAACAAATCGCACCAGCGGAAACTGGAGCGTTTCAGCAGGTCGATCTCCGACATAACGAAATCAGACAGGTCTGATGCGCCCTCGGCGTCGTCGCGCTCCCAGAGATGGCCACAGAGCGGGCATTCCATCACCGCCAGCGGCACGGTCGCTTCACAATCCGGACATTCCTTGGTCGGGGCCTCGCCAGTGCCCTCGCGGCCGTCGAGATCGACATCATGCTCGAGCGAGCCGTGCAGCAATGTGGATGTGCCAAAATCCAGCACGATGCAGTCTGTTTTCAGCACCCCCGGGTATTCTTCGGGATCAACCGTCCGCAGGCCCCGACCGACCATCTGCATCATGGTGGACTTGAAGGATGAGGGCCGCAGTAGCACGACACAGGACGTGGGCGGATGGTCCCAGCCCTCGGTGAGGACGGCGACATTGACCACCACCTGCAGTTTGCCCGCGTCGTAATCCGCCAGCACGGTTTTGCGTGCGGCCTCGCCCATGTCGCCGTAGATCAAGCCTGTCGGCACCCCGGCCGCGTTGAACGCGGTGGCCACGTTGCGGGCGTGATCGACGGTCGAGCAGAAGACCACGGTTTGCCGATCCCCGGCCTTTTCGCGCCAACGGCTGATCACCGCGTCGGTGACGGGCGCGCGGTTCATGATGGCATCGACTTCGCCCATGTCGAAATCCGCCACTGTCTTGCGCACCCTGCCCAGATCGCCCTGCACACCGACATCGACAACGAAAGTGCGCGGCGGCACCAGATGGCCGGCAGAGATCAACTCGCCAATGCGTATCTGGTCCGAAACATTCGAAAAGACCGGTCGCAGCCCTTTCTTGTCACCGCGGGTTGGCGTGGCCGTGACCCCGAACACCCTGCAATCCGGATTGAGATCCAGCGCCTTGTCGATGATGCGCCGGTAGCTGTCGGCGGCCGCGTGATGGGCTTCATCGATCACCAGGAGATCAAGCACCGGCAGATTGTCGAGTTTGGCGGCACGGGTCAGCGTCGGCACCATGGCGAAGGTCACCTGACCGGCCCAGGATTTCTGCTGCGCATCGACAACGGAAGTGGACAGCCCGGGATTGACGCGGGAGAACTTGGATCTGTTCTGGCCCGTCAACTCATCGCGGTGTGCCAGCACACAGGCTTTGGCGTCGGTGTCACCGACCATATTGCCTGCCACCGCCGACAGCATGATCGTCTTGCCAGCCCCGGTCGGAGCCACGCCAAGCGCGTTGCCATGTTCATCGAGCGCGCTGACGCTACGCTCGACAAAGAGTTTCTGGCGGGGGCGGAGCAACACGGCAAGACCCTCCTATTGTGCCCAGGACGGACGGCCAGCAGCCGACGGTGCCTGAGAGGGTTGCGAACCCTGCAGGGGTTGCGAACCCTGCGAGGGCTGCGAACCTTGCGGAGTTTGGGATTGTTGCCCCAGCGAAAGCGGTGGCTGTGCCGCGCCCATGACCTGCGCATAGTCGCGATGGTCGGACGTGACGGCGCTGCGGATCTCGTTCTTGTCGTCGCCACTGGCATCGGTGCCGATGTCGATGCGCGCGATGAACTCGATGCCGTCCAGATCTGCAAAGCCGCTGATCCGCCGCGCCGCCTGCGCTTCGGGGGACATGTCCTTGTCGGAAATCCCGCGCGCAGAGTTCAACATGCCGCGCACCAGGCTGCGGCCCATGTTGGTCCAGTCCGGCCCCTTGGGGCTGTAGAGCCCGATCAGGGTGAAGATCTTGCGCCGGGCATATTGTCCTTCGGTCACGGTGAACTCGCCATTGAGATAGACCGCGCCGGTCGAGCCGCGCGTGGCATACCCGCCGGTCCAGCCTTGTGAGGCATCGTCGAAACCGCCGGGACGGATGGTCAGGCGCACCTTGGCCAGCGTGCCTTTCGGAATGAGGTTGGTGTTGCTCTGCGCGTCGTTGAAATCGTTCCAGGAACCCATGGGGAACCTCCTTTTCTGATCAGGATTGCGGTTGGGATTGGTCGGCACCGGCCGGATCGGCGGGTGGCGGGGCGTATGTCATGCGATCCTTCGCCGGGGTGGTAGGCGTCCGGATCTTCGCCATCAGGCGACCAAGATGGGGTTCTTCGACTTGTGCCAGGCGGCCGGAGCGGTCCTTGGCCGGAAAGCTCCAGGGGTTGATCGTCTGGCAGACGAAAGCGCGGTAAGGATCGCCGCCGTCGGCCTTCAGCTCCGCCATGGTGATCACCTCATCGACGATCCCCGGCAACTCGAGCCCAGTTTTGGAGCCATCAATCTGGGGCTGAAACACCTTGCGATTGAAGTCGTCGAGCTTCTCGTCGAGGATCCCGACGAACCAGACATTCTTGGCCCGCGTGTGCTGGAGATGGGTCAGCCAGCCGATCATCTCGCGGCCGTACAGCCCGTAGGCCCCGCGCACATCCGGCTTGCCGGTCTTCTCCGACAGCGCCTCGGGTTGGCCTTTGCACCACCCGAAACACAGCCGCCCAGCCACGGTGATCGAGTCCACGAAGATGGTGTCGTAGCGATCGAGTGCGGCCGGATCGCCGAAGCGGTCGCAGACGGCGGCATAGTGCGCGGGGCTGTATGGCTGCTCAGCGCGCAGTGCTGGGTTGGGCCCACCGATGAACACCGCGAAATCCCGACATTCCGTCCAGGTGCGCGGCCGGATGCTGTCGCCGGCCCAGCCCTCGATGGCGAGATCGCCCGCTTCGAGATCCATGAACAAGGTGCGGTCGGGATCGAGGGTCCAGAGCAGCGAGGTTTTCCCAATGCCGGATTTCCCGAAGATGCAGCCCTTGATACCGCGGGGCTCAGCCAGACGTTCGTCGGCGCTGATTATCGGGAGGCTCATTGCTCCCCTCCCTGCGCCTGAAGCTCGATTTTCAGCGTTCCGGGGCGCACGGTGCGCGCTGGCTCAAAGCCCTGGCGGATCGCCTCGGGCCAGGCCGCGTATTTTCGCTCGGGCACCTTGTAGGCCAGATCGACATATTCGGCGGGATCGTCACCGGCATCGCGGATCCGCGCGACCATGGCGGCCAGCCGGTCCTGATCCCAAGCCACCCGCTTCGGCAGATCGGCGACCACGGTGAAATCACCATCATCAAACCGGATTGTGCCGGTATCCTTGCCAGCTATCTGCCGTTCCTCGGCAGCGCGGCTGGCGTAGCGCACGGTCAGCGCACCATCGAGCCGGGCCTTGGCCGACTTGACCAACTTCAGGCGCTCATCGATCTCGCGCTGCAGGATGGCCAGTAACTCGACCGGCAATTCGGCGATGTCGGCCGCGCTCAACTGAGGCAGATCATCCGGCGTGGGGGTGTTCTCGGGGAACGGCATGAATGGATCTCCGTACTCGGTGAAAAAGGATTGGAAAGCAGGCATCACGCGGCCTCCGGCTCAGCGAGCAGCAGCTCGGAGAGCGAGACGGCAGCGGCCTTCGGCTTGGGTCGGGCGACGGCGATGTAGGCGAACTGGTCCGGAGCGATCCGCTGTTGCACCAGATGCACGAGGCCTTGTTCCGCGGCCCAAAAGGCGCGTGATCCGAGCTTTGCAAGTTCGGTTCGGCCCCGGTCGTCGAGCTGGGTGAAAAGCGCAAACGTATCGAGAACCAAAAATCCGCGATGGTATTCGAGCCGGTCACCGGGCACGGCCTGTGCGACCCAAGCGGCAAACTCGATCTCCGTCAGCGGACGGATTGAGCGAACGGTTGTGAATGGCGGGTGTTGCATCAACATGGTCTCCTCCTCTGGCCTCTACTCAGGCCGCCGCGACATTGCCCCGGCAGGGCGAGAAGCTGCTTCGGTGTCCGTGGTTGAGGCGTTGTGCTGCTTGCCAGGCCGACCTGTGCCATCGTCGGCGTAGACCGCCACGAGAGGCGTCCCATCCTCGTGGGCACCGGCTTTTTCGATGCGATAGGCGCGCTGGTCCTTCAAGATTTCCGGCAGTTCCCAGCGGCGATAGAGGCCGGGGATGCGCTTGAGGTCCGCGGACATGAGGTCGGCTTTTCGGATCATACGGGTCGACTTTCGGTTGGTGTGGGTGCGCGGTGGCGTCTGAATGGGAAAAGCCACCGCATTGCAGGGATCGGGACATCGGCTCAGCGAAATTCTTGCAGCGCGTCGCGCAGCCGCTGGGTCGCCCGCTGATAGCGTTTCCGGGTCGCCGCCTCAGACAGCCCCAGTTCGGTCGCGACTTCGGCCTGGGAGAATCCGTCGACGGCCACACGGATCACCAGATCGGAATCCTTGCCGACGATGCGGACGAGATCGCGGTGGAGCAGTGCGGGGCTGGCGTTGGCCGGCGCTTCGCCGTCAGACGGGATTTCATCGGGATCAGCGTCGGTAAGCTGGTTCTGGTGCCTGTCCTCGCGTTGACGCGTTCTGATCAGGTCCCGCTCGATGTTTCGAAGGATGGTTGCCGCGATCCAGTTGACGCGCTGCAGATCCAGACAGCGAATGGCCTCGGAGGCCCGTGCCGGGATTTCGGATGCAACCTCATCGCCAGTGCCGATTTTGCGCCACGTTGATCTGCGCCGAACCGCATCCAGCCCCGGCCAGAGCGCCAGCAGCATGAGCGTCAGGGCACAATCGGCCGCCTCGTCGCCAGACTGTGCAGCCCGGACCAGAGCAACCAATATTCGGTTCTTCTCATCTGGCCCGCGGCTGCCGACTTGCAGCGTGTCCAGCAATGCAGCCGGATCAGCGAAATGCGCGAGCGGTTCGTTGATGCACCGAAGGGCTTCGAAGTTCCTTTGGAAACTGAGAGTGGAAGATAACAACATGAGGTGATCACGGATCTCGTGCCACGCGATGGACATTGGACGCCTGCCTTGCAGCCAGGCGTCCAGCGCCTTCTCGTGGCCAGGTCAGGACGTCGTGCGTCTCTGCGATTTCAGGGAATTGGAGAGATGCGCGCCTCAGCGCACGGGTGATTGCGCCTGGTTCAGCGTGCCGCAGCCGCGACACGTGGCCTGAACTGGGAAGCCAACCAAATACTCGTGGCCCCGCGCAAAGCGCAGGTGCATGCTGCCGTCCCGGCAGACGCCGAGCAGCTTGTCACAACGCGTGCAGCGCCATTCCGGGCTCAAACGGTTGGGGTTTGACTTTGCGCTACCGGGCCAGCTCGTTTGTGCTGCCTGGTTCGAGGGGAAGGGAGTCGGCATTGGAATGCTCCTCTGAAGAGTGAGCCTTTCCAATAGACAGCGGTTTTTTAGACCGTCGCCCGCAATATTTTAGACCGTCGTTAGACCGGCCTGTCGAGATGGGCTAAATCAGACGACAAGACGCCAATATCCACGGGTCGAGCCCTTCGCGATATAGACGGCAAGGATGCTCTCCCACATCGGCTTCTTGAACGCCTGCTGCGGGCTTTTGACGCCCGTACCCTCGATGAGATCAGCGGTTTTGACATCTGGACTGCCGGCAAGATGCGCCGTGACCAGCTTTTCGAAGATGCGGATCTGATTTGCACCAAGAATGGCGAGCGGTGCTTTTCCTGGAATGCACAATGAAGCGGATTGGGTGCCGGACTTCAGCACTGCGACCGAACTGCCCCCTGTAGCGATATTCCGCCCGGAGCTGAAGGTTTGCGCAAGCGCATCGCGTGACAGCACCAGATCTTCGCCCTCATCAGACAGATGCGTGAGCACTGGAATGACGACATTCGGCCCGAGGCAGGTGAGCGTATCGGTGCTGGATGTCAGGACGATCCCGATCCCGGACGCATTCCGCGCCCGCAAAAGCTGATCCAGTTTGTTTATGATCTGAGGATCACCCAAGCGCCGCGCGAAATAGACCGGGGTGCTAACGCCATCCATCCCCATGTCACCCATCAGGACGAGATCCTGATCGAGCACCTGCGCTGCCTTGTTTGTTAGCAATGGCCTGATGAGCTTCAGCACAGTTTCCTGAAGCCATTCCCGATTGATTTGGTACCGTTCAAGATCGGCCGCAGGGCGCTCGCCTGCGTCTTCGCCGAATGGGCCCGTTGCCGAGACCATTCCCGGTGTCGATGAGGGCTTGATCTCGACCTCACCATTAATGTCGTCCTCGTCAATCAGTACCACATCCTGGCGATCGCGCCGCTCGAGCAGCCCGCCTTCAATCAGCCGATCAGGATCAAGCCCGATTTCACGCAGATATCCGCCGCTGACCTCATCGTCTTCTAGATCGTACAGGTCGACCAACTGCGGCAGCATGGAGCGAAGATCGCCGTTGTCGATTTGACGGAAGGCGCTCAGGATCCCCCATTCATGCAGTAAAGCAAACCCGAGGCTTCTTTCCTCGGGGTCCTTGTTACTCTGCAAATTGCAGCTCTTGGCGCCAGACACGGTAATATTGAGCGATCGTTCCTTCATGTCGCCCGCTCGATTGTATTTCACTGCAATACCTATGCGGCTGAAACTGGCCGCCCGCCGGAAGATGTTACCGCGACCGAGGTACCTCGTCGCGACGTCCTGGATGTCATCATCGATAGCAACTTTCAGAGCCAGTTTTCGGCTCCAGTGACCCAGACGGATTTCAACTTCCAAAACCCGCGCCACCTGGATTTCTACGCCTTCAATCGTCGGGGTCGGAAGTGCCAGCGACGCGCGGAACCGGCTGAGGTTGTAGCGCTTCCAGGTTAGCGGTTTTTGAGAAATATCGTGTTCAAGCGTCACCTCGGCAAAGGCATCGCTTACCTTTTGTCGAACGACTGGACTATCGCCGCATATTTCGATCTGCCTTTTCGACGGCGTGTAAATCAATGTCGCTTCGTTGGGCGGACGGAAATAGATCGTTCCTCGCCGCCCGTCGTCGCGGTGGTCATGCACGCTCGACAACGGGCCACCGTGACGGACTATGAGCATAATCGAAGTGGGATGCGCTTCGGTTGCCGGAAGATCGAGCGCTTTGACGGTGCAAGCTGTCTTGAGTTCAAGGACCTCCGTGATCTTCGACGCCAACGCGGTTTCATTTATTGCGTTTGCGTCAAGGGTAATTGTTTTTTCCAATTCCACTTCGAACGCATCGTACATTTTGCCGTGGTCGCGGAATTGGCGCGCAAAATGAAAACTCTCCGCATCCTCGAACGTCTGGCGAGCGTTCAGAAATGCCCAGATGCTCCGACACAGAGGATCTGGTTGGGCCTCAATTTGCAAAACCTGCTCTTCGCTGAACTGCCGTTCGACAATCGTTGTGAGGGATGAAATTCCCTTGCCATCTGCAAGCGCGCGGATCCGCCGGCAGCGTTGTTCGGCTGGCCGCAGTTCGTCCAAATCGAATTGAGATAACGTATCAACAATTTCTTGTCGAAACTCATTGACCAACTCTTCATCGGACGAAGTCGGAATCTCCTCTGATAAATTGAATTCGGGTTCGTTTTCGCCCTCCTGAAGGGCAAGCGCTGCACAAGCAAGGTCAATGCGTGCATCTTCGACCAACGCAAGAATATTGGGGCCGATCGGAATTGCTTTGCGCGCCATGTACTCACCTCTCAATGCATTTTGTCTCTCAACTCGATTCAACCTCCGATAATCGTGGACAAAAGGCAGCTCCACAAGAGCGCATGTTCACCACATGTTCACACCTTCACCGGTGTTGAAGAGCGTCTGTCCCACAAAGCGTTTCAGGGTGGCTTTTGGCTGGTAACGACACCAGCAAGCATGGCCGCCTCGAACATGAAAAGACCCAACCCTCTGCCACCTGACCAGATGACGCCCGCAGAACGCCGGGCCGAGCTATGTGATCTGCTGGCCACCGGCTTGGTTCGGTTGCGGATGCGTGATCGAGCGGAAGTATCTGACGATACTGTAGAAAGTGGACTACACTATCCCGCCAACGAATGGCGTCATGCAACTCCAACTCAACGGAGAGATGCATGACGACCCATGATCCGATCCCCGCGCGTCTGGCCGCGCTCAAGACCACATCGACGCCTGACCTGAAGGCTCAGTGGCGCGACCTGTTCGACAGTGAACCGCCGCCGTTCAATCGCCGCTACCTCGAGAGCCGCCTCGCATACCGCATCCAGGAACTGGCCTATGGCGGCCTGAAGCCAGAGACTGTGAAAAGGCTGGAAGCTCTTGGAGAACAGCTCGACGGCGGCGATCGAAAGAAAAGCCGCGTCCGCGCTGACATGATGCCCATCGTCGGCACGCGGCTGATCCGTGAATGGCAGGGCGTTGAGCACGTTGTCACCGTCACTGCCGACGGCTTCGACTGGCAAGGCCGCCCCTACAAATCGCTGTCGGCCATTGCCCGCGCCATCACCGGCACGCGCTGGAACGGCTGGGTGTTCTTCGGGCTCAAGAACCACCGGAGGCGCGCATGACCAAGCCAATCATCCGAAAACTACGCTGCGCGATCTACACGCGCAAATCCTCCGAAGAAGGGCTCGAGCAGGAGTTCAACAGCCTTCATGCGCAACGCGAGGCCTGCGAAGCGTACATCGCCAGCCAGCGGTCTGAGGGTTGGGTACTCGTGCGCGATCAATATGACGACGGTGGTGTTTCCGGCGGCACGCTCGAACGCCCCGGGCTGCAGCAGTTGATGACCGACATCGAGGACGGGCTCGTCGACGTGGTCGTGGTCTACAAGATCGATCGCCTGAGCCGCTCGCTGGCCGACTTCGCCAAACTGGTCGACGTCTTCGACCGCAATGACGTGACCTTCGTTTCGGTGACGCAGTCGTTCAACACGACGACCTCCATGGGGCGGCTGACACTGAACATCCTGCTCAGTTTCGCCCAGTTCGAGCGCGAGGTGACCGCCGAACGCATCCGCGACAAGGTCGCCGCCAGCCGGAGGAAGGGCATGTGGATGGGCGGCGTCCCACCCTACGGCTACCGGGTTGAGAACCGGAAGCTGGTGGTGGACGATGAACGCGCGGCCCATGTCCGCTGGGCATTCGAGCGGTTCATCAAAATTGGCTCCGGCACGGAGCTGGCCCGTGAAACCGCTGCCAAAGGCCTCCTGACCCCAAAAGGCAACCCGATGGACAAGAAGTTCATCTACCGCATGCTCAACAACCGTGCCTATATCGGAGAGGCGGTGCACAAGGGCGATAGCTATCCCGGCGAGCACGACGCCATCGTCGACCGAGATAGGTGGGACCGCGTCCATGCCATCCTGCAGGAGAGCCCACGCAAACGCGCCGCCCGGACCCGCGCCAAAACCCCGGCTCCGCTGAAAGGCTTGCTCTACGGCCCTGACGGCGCGGCTTTTTCGCCAACCCACACGCGGAAGGGCGGCAAGCTCTACCGCTACTATGTCAGCCAGACAGTTTTAAAGCACGGGGCAGGAACCTGTCCGGTGGGCCGCGTGCCTGCGGGCGAAATCGAAAGCGCTGTAGTCGATCAGCTTCGCGCCGTTTTCCGCCAGCCCGAGATCGTGGCCGGGACATGGAAGGCCGCGCGCACCCACGCCGATGACGTCACCGAAGCCGCTGCCCGCTCGGCCCTGCAGCAACTCGATCCGCTTTGGGACGAACTCTTCCCCGCTGAGCAGGCGCGCATCTTGGGGCTTTTGGTAGAGCGCGTAGACATTGGCACGGGCGGGCTGAATGTGCGGCTGCGCATCGACGGCCTGAGCGGCCTTGCGCGTGAGGTGCTTGCAGGCAGCATCGAGGCGGCGGCATGACCAGCAGGACGCCGATCCCGGACACCGTGACGCTGCAAGTGCCATTCCGCGTCGTGAAGCGCGGCGGCCGCAAGGAGATGCAGCTACCAGAAGGTGCGAGCCAGACGCGCCGTACCGACAGCACGCTGGTCAAGGCACTCGCTCGTGCGTTCCGGTGGAAGCGTATGCTTGAGTCGGGCGAGTTCGCGTCAATCTCCGAATTGGCTGAGAAGGAGAACATCGCCTTCACCTATATGGCACGTCTGATGCGGTTGTCGCTCCTGTCTCCGGAACTTGTCGATGCTGCAATGGACGGATGCCAGCCCCCGAAAATGACGCTGGCCAACTTGATGGACCCGTTTCCAGTGGATTGGAAGGAACAGCACAGACTCTGGCATGATGAGATCTGATTCCCGCGTGCAAAAGGAAAGCCAGCGCGATAGGTTTGCGAAAACAAGACCTTTTCGTGAGTTTCCGAGCCGCAATGTCCGATATTTCCGATCTTATCCTTTCCCTGGCACCCGAAGATGGCTCCTCCATCGGCAATGGCGCGATGTTGGCGCGGCTGCGGGACCATATCCCGACGCTGACGGACGAGGCCTATGAGGCCGCGCGGGATGCGCTGATTGACGATGGCACGTTGGGCCGTGGCAAGGGGCGTGGCGGGTCGATCTATCGGGCGGATGTGGTCGATCTGGAACTGACGGCTCCTGTGGCGAAGGAACCCAAAGCCGCCACCGGCACGCGCAAGAAGACGGCCAGAAGCTCGGGCCGCAAGTCGGCTGAGCCGACCGAGGTGCTGTCGTATCGTCATGGCGAGACGCGGGTGAACAACCCCGAAGTGGGGATGGTGCATGCGGACACCGACCCGGATGGGGAGAAATCCACCTGGGCCTATGATCCGCATCTGGACCCGGCGCTGAACTTTGACAGCGCGCGCGGGGCGATTGAGACGCTGATCGATGATGCGCTGGCCAGTGATGATCCGGAGCGGATGAAGGATGCGCTGAGCGAACTCAAACGCCTGCAGGCCCCCTACCTGAACTGGACCGGCAAGGCGGAGAAGACGAGCTTTGAGGTCGATACCGTCTCGCTCCATGTCCATGAGCGGGTGGACCCGGCGACAATCCTTGCCAATGCGGCCAAGCGGCTGAAGGGGCAGGATGCGGCGACGCAGTGGCGGCAGCCGGACCTGTTCGCCGCCCCGTTCGAGAACCTGCCGCTGCGCCAGGCGCTGGATTTCTATCACCACGAAAAGGGCTGGTCGAACCGGCTGGTGGCAGGCGACAGCCTGCTGGTGATGAACTCGCTCCTGACCAAAGAGAGCATGAGCGGCAAGGTTCAGATGATCTATATCGACCCGCCCTATGGCATCAAATACGGGTCGAACTTTCAGCCCTTCACCAACAAGCGCGACGTGAAGGACCGCTCGGACGCTGACCTGACGCAAGAGCCCGAGATGATCAAGGCGTTCCGGGACACCTGGGAGTTGGGCATCCATTCCTACCTCACCTATCTGCGCGACCGGCTGATGCTGGCACGGGAATTGCTGACCGAGAGCGGGTCGGTGTTTGTGCAGATTGGCGATGAAAATGTGCATCGGGTTCGCGAAATACTCGATGAAGTTTTTTCTCCAGATAACTTTGTCTCATCGATCACCGTGAAGAAGACGTCGGTGCAAACAGACTTGGCGATACCAAGTGTTGCAGATCACATTCTTTGGTTTTGTAAGGATAGGAAAAAGCTTAAGTATCGCCCTGTTCATCTTTCCAAAAACGTTGGCGATCCGGGGTCTGAGCAATACCGTTGGATCAGAAACGACGACGGCACTTTCACTCGAATAAGGGATCAAAACGAATACGGCATTTCTGACCTCTGCCGCCCGGACAACTTGACTTCAAGCCATGAATACAGCCGTGGTAAAGAACCTATCCCTTTTCAGGGTCGGGAGTTCTTACCTGGCGCTCGGTATTGGTCAACCAGTCCGGAATCGATCAGAAGACTAGAGCGCGTTCAACGCTTGCACGCGGGTTCGGGAACGACACTCAGTTATGTTAGATTCTTGGCTGATTTCCCTGTCGTCCCGCTTTTGAACGTGTGGACTGACACTGGCACCGGCGGCTACGGCGATACCCGCGACTATGTAGTTCAAACAACAACGAAGATACTCGAACGCTGCCTTTTGATGTGCACCGATCCCGGCGATCTGGTGCTCGATCCTACCTGTGGCTCCGGAACCACCGCCTTCGTCGCCGAGAAATGGGGGCGGCGCTGGATCACCTGTGACACCTCGCGCGTGGCGATCACGCTGGCCAAACAGCGGCTGATGACCGCCAGTTTCGACTATTACGCTCTGCGCTATCCCCATGAGGGGCTGAAGGGCGGGTTCGATTACGAAACCGTGCCGCATATCACGCTGAAATCCATCGCCAACAATCCCGACATCGACACGATCTATGACGAGGATCACCCGGGAGTAGCAGCGGCGCTGGACGATCTGAACGCCGCGCTCACATCCGCGCCCCCGCTGTCGATCAAGCCCACCCAAGGCTATCGCAAGGGCAAACAGGTCTCCTTCCGCGATGGCGACGTGCTGGAGGAATGGGAGGTGCCCTTTGACCTGCCCACCGATTGGCCCGAAGCGGCCAAGGCCCCCTTCGAGGTGTTCCACACAGCCCGCCAGGCCATGCAGCGCCGCATGGATCAGTCCATCGCCGATCACGCCGATCAGGAAACGCTCTACGACAAGCCCCGTATCGACAAGAACAAGCTGCGTATCACCGGCCCGTTCAGCGTCGAGGCCGTGCCCGCGCCCACCGTGCTGTCGCTCGACGAAAGCCTGCCTGCGGAAGAGGCCGACAGCACCGTCGCCCGCTCTGGCGAAACCTCGCGCCAATCGCTCTGGCGCGATGAGCTGCTGAAAACCGGCGTGCGCGGCAAGGGCGGCAACATGATGCGCTTTGCCGAGTTCGAGGTGATCCCTGCTACCCGCTTCCTGCATGCCAGCGGCTCGGTCGCTGACACGGGCGAGCGTGTCGTGGTCAGTTTCGGCCCCGAACACGCCGCGTTGGAGCAGCGCCAGGTCGAAGAGGCGATGAACGAAGCCTATACGCTGATGCCCAAGCCCAAGTTCCTGCTGTTCTGCGCCTTCACCTTTGATCCGGAGGCGGCCAAGGACATCGATGAGATGAATGTGCCGGGCATGACCTTCCTCAAGGTGCAGATGAACACGGACCTGCTGACCGAGGATCTGAAGAGGGAGCGGGCGAGCAACGAAAGCTTCTGGCTGATGGGCCAGCCCGAGGTCGATGTGCGAAAGCGCGATGACGGTATGTGGGAGGTCGAGGTGCATGGCTTTGACTACTTCAACCCCAAGACCGGCGAGATCGAGGGCGGCGGCAAGAAGCAGATCGCCATGTGGTCGCTGGATCACGATTACGATCAACGCTCGCTTATGCCCCATCAGGTGTTCTTCCCCATGGCCGATGCCAAGGGCGGCTGGAACCGCTTGAAAAAGACGATCCGGGCAGAGTTGGACGAGGACCTGCTGGAGCAGTTCCACGGCACGGTGTCGCTGCCGTTCGAGGCGGGGGACAACAAGCGGATCGCGGTGAAGATTGTGGATGATCGGGGGATCGAGTCCCTCAAGATCGTCGCGCTGGAGGGATAAGCCATGTCCCTGATCATCAACCGCCCGTGGGAGCGGCCTGAGCAGCATTGGGTCGAGGGCAAAGGCGGCAAGCTGGAGATCAAGCCGGAGCGGCGGCCTGCGAGCTACGAGGTCTTTGATGCGCGCAACAACACCAAGCGGACAGAAGTGCTGGCCATGGTCAACACGATCCGCGACCGCGTTGATCAGTGGCGAGAGGATGGCTATCCGGGCGTGACCATCGTGACACGCAAGCTGTTGGAGCATTGGCACGACGAGGATGCGCGCCAGCACCCGTTCTATTTCTGCCAGTTGGAAGCGATTGAGACACTGATCTGGTGGGTCGAGGGCGCGGAGGCCTACAAGCAAGGCATCCATGTGCCCGGCGATGGCGGTGCTTGGGAGCGGCTTTGCAACAAGATGGCCACCGGTGCGGGCAAAACGACAGTGATGGCAATGATCATCACCTGGCAAGTTTTAAACGCGCTGACCTATCCGAAGCGGAACAAGGACTTCAGCCGCGCGGTGTTCATCGTTGCGCCGGGCTTGACCGTGAAAGGCCGGTTGCAGGTGCTGATGCCGTCTGAGGGCAGTTACTACGATGAGTTCAATCTGTGTCCATCGGAGTCGATGCGCCAGAAGCTGAACCAAGCCGAAGTGCTGATCGAAAACTGGCACACTCTGATGCCGTTGAAAGAGGTGCAGCGCTCGGTCGTTCAGAAGGGCAAGGAATCGGACGAGGCTTTCACCCGGCGCGTTCTGGGCAAGCTGGCGGCCCACAAGGACATCATCGTCATCAACGACGAGGCGCACCACGCCTATCGCAAGCCGCCCGAGGTGAAGATCAGCAAGAAGGCGGCCGCCGAACAGGGCATTGACCTGGACGAGGCCACACGCTGGATCGAGGGGCTCGACCGCATCCACAAAACGCGGCGCATCCAGCGCTGTTTTGATCTGTCCGCGACGCCCTTTGCCCCAACCGGGAAGAAGAGCACCGATACGGCGCTGTTCGACTGGATTATATCAGATTTTGGGCTGAACGATGCGATTGAGGCCGGTCTGGTGAAAACGCCGCGTGTCGTGGTGCGCGACGACGCCGTCCCGGACGCCAAGACACTCCGCTCGAAGCTCTACCACATCTACCGGGATCCGTCCGTCTCCGAGGATCTAAACCGTGCCAAAGCTGAACCGCACGAAGCGCTCCCAAAGTTAGTGCAGGACGCTTATACCTTGCTTGGGGCAGATTGGCGTGAGGCGGCGAAGGACTGGGCCGAAGCTGGTCATCACTCTCCGCCGGTCATGTTGACGGTCTGCAACCGAACAGAGACAGCCGCCAGGATCGAGAACTATTTCAACCAAGGTGATGCCCATTGGCCGGAGCTCCAGGCCCCGAAAAAGACCCTACGCGTGGATTCGAAGGTGCTGGACAAGGCGGAAATTGGTGAGGCCGCGACGTCGGACAAAGCATATGATCAGCGCCTACAAGAGATCGTCGAAGCATCCAGCATCCCGGAGACCAGGAAAAGCCAGCTCGGTGAGTTGAAGAAGGAAGAACTGCTGCGCGAAATCATCGACAATGTCGGCAAGCGCGGCCAGGCAGGCCAAGACCTCCAAAAAGTGATTTCGGTCGCAATGCTATCTGAGGGATGGGACGCAAAGAACGTTACCCATATCATGGGGCTACGCGCCTTCACTTCCCAACTTCTCTGTGAACAAGTCGTTGGTCGCGGTTTGCGGCGGGTGTCCTATGACACTGACGAGAGCGGCCTGTTCCTGCCCGAATACGTCAACGTCTTCGGCGTGCCGCTCTCGATCTCGGAGACTGGCGAAGGCGGTGAGGCGCCGCCACCCCCGAAGCCCACCACTCAGATCGAAGTGGTGCCCGACCGTGCACATCTGGAACTTCGCTGGCCGAACGTGCTGCGCGTGGAGACGGTCGTCAAACCCGAACTCGACATCGACTGGAGCAAGGTCCAGCCGCTCGTGCTCGATCCTGCAAGCACACCGATCAGCGCCGAACTCGCCCCGGCGCTCGGCGGCGCGACGGACATGGGCAAGGTCACAGCGATCGACCTCGAGAAGCTACCGGACGGCTTCCGTCTGCAGCGCCTCGTATTCCAGGCTGGCCGGAAGGCATTTGCCGAGCTAAGCCATGGGTTCACTGGCACCAACGAGTATCTGGCGGCGCAGCTGGTCAGAATCGTCGAGGCATTCCTCAACTCCGACCGCCTCGACATTCCGTCGCTGTTTCACTCCGATCCTCTTCGGCGGCGGATCCTGATCGCGCTTAACATCGATCTCGTGGTCCAGAATGTGCTGAGCAACGTGACCGAGCAGAACACGGAACGCCTGACGCCGGTGTTCGACGAGGAAAACCCGATAGGTGCAACCGGGTTGATGCGCACCTGGTACACGACCAAGCCGTGCTTCCCGACGAGCAAGTCGCACATTAGTCATCTGGTGGGAGACTCTGCGTGGGAAGGCCACGCAGCCAACGTATTCGAGAAGCGCGATGACGTTCTTGCATTCGCCAAGAACGATCACCTCGGTTTCCAGATCTACTACATGTGGGCGGGCTCGCGGCGGCGATACGTCCCGGACTTCCTTGTCCGCCTTGCTGGCGGCACGATCCTCGCGCTCGAGATCAAGGGCACCGACAGCCCTCAGAATAAGGCGAAGCGGGACGCGCTGAACGAATGGGTGAAAGCGATCAACGCAGCCGGCGGTTTCGGGCGCTGGGCTTGGGATGTCGCGTTCAAGCCGGGCGAGGTGCAGGACATCATCACGAAGCACGCGGCCGTCGCCGAGCCAGCAGAATAGAGCTGGCGTTTCGGCCGGAGCGCGACAGAGATGTTCGATCCCGGTTCCGTCTCGATGCGCCACCGGCATCGAAGTGTTTAGGTTGGGTTTTGAATTTATCTCTGAATTTCAGGAGCTTGCAGGCTCTACACCAAGTCCGCGAAGTCGAGAGGTCCGGAGAATATCGGCCCTGAGAGACCGCTTCCGTGCCTCTTGGCGCAGGTGCCAGTGTTCAGCCCCACCCGCATAACCCTCGAAAACAACGGAAAAATCCGGCCGCAGCCGGATCGGGAGAACGCTTTCGCGAGGGCAAGTGGCGGAGAGGAAGGGATTCGAACCCTCGAGACGGTTTCCCGCCTACACACTTTCCAGGCGTGCGCCTTCGACCACTCGGCCACCTCTCCGCCGGCGGGTTTATCGGAAACCCACAACCAGATGCAAGGGGCAAAACCTGTGAAATCAGGCGATGATCTCGAACTTGGTCACATCGACCATACCGCGGTCGGTGATCTTGAGCGCGGGGATCACCGGAAGGGCCAGGAAGGCCAGTTGCAGGAAGGGTTCGTGCAGCACCACGTCCAGAGATTTCGCCGCATCGCGCAACGAAACCAGGTGGTCACGGACCTCTTCGAAACTGGCAAGGCTCATCAGCCCGGCCACCGGCAACGCCAGTTCGGCCAGAACCTTGCCGCCCTGCGTCACCACGAACCCGCCTTCCAGGTCCGACAGCCGGTTTGCAGCCAGCGCCATGTCGGCGTAGTCGACGCCGACACAGGCAATGTTGTGATGATCGTGGCAAACGGTCGAGGCAATGGCCCCCGACGTCATCCCGAACCCGCGCACGAAGCCGGTGGCGATGTTGCCGTTCCTGCCATGACGTTCGACCACGGCAATGCGCACAAGATCGCGGGCGGGATCGGGGCGCTTGTCGCCGTCTTCGATGGCGATCTCTTCGAACAGGTGACGCGTGATGATCTTGCCTTCGATGATGCCGATCACATCCGTTTCGGTCTTGTTGCCGGAGTGGCGGAAATCCTGCGCGGTCACCTTCAGCGCCTTGACCGAGCCACGGCCCACCGGTTCGATCCACTCGCGGGCGGCAAAGGCCGCGTCATTGGCAACCACCCCGCCACAAAGGACCAGCTGCGCATGGCAGCCTTCCAGGCTGTCGATAGCAACGATATCGGCGCGCTTGCCGGGGGCGATGATGCCGCGATCCTTCAGACCGAACGCCTCGGCACCGGACAGGGTGGCGGCGCGATAGGCAGCCAGTGGCGGCGTGCCCTGGGCGATCAGTTCGCGGATCATGTAGTCCAGATGACCGAATTCGGCGATGTCCAGCGGATTGCGGTCATCGGTGCACAGGCACATGTAAGGCGCGGTGCGTTCGGTCAGCAGCGGCTGCAGCGCGTGCAGGTCTTTTGACACCGATCCTTCGCGGATCAGCACGCGCATCCCCTTGCGCAGCTTTTCCAATGCCTCTTCCGCTGTGGTCGCCTCGTGTTCGGTCCGAATGCCCGCCGCGACATAGGCATTCAGGTCCTTGCCGGACAGCAGCGGGCAATGGCCGTCGATATGGCCGCCCTGAAACAGCCGCAGCTTGTCCATCGCCTGAGGGTCGCGAAAGATCACTCCGGGATAGTTCATGAACTCCGCCATCCCGATGCCGGACGGATGCCCCATCAGCTCTGCCAAATCCGCAACCAGCAATTCGGCACCTGCGGTTTCCATATGGGTAGACGGCACGCAGGACGACAGCTGCACCCGGATGTCCATCAGCGTGTGGCGGCTGGCCTGCTGGAAATAGCGAATGCCCTCTGCACCGATCACGTTTGCGATTTCATGCGGGTCGCAGATCGTGGTGGTCACACCCCGCGGGGCGACACAGCGGTCGAATTCATAAGGCGTGATGCAGCTGGATTCGATGTGCAGGTGGGTGTCGATGAATCCCGGCACAAGGATCAGGCCGGTGACGTCGATCACCTCTTTGCCGGTATAGTCGGCACAGATGCCGACAATGGTATCGCCGCAGATCGCCACGTCACCGTCCAGCATCTCTCCAGTGATCAGGTCGAAGATGCGTCCACCGCGCAGGACCTTGTCCGCCGGTTCATCGCCCCTGCCCTGCGCGATGCGCCGTTCCAGATCCGCCATACCGCCTGCTCCTTGCCCGTCTTTACGGCACAGAGTGACAGAGCGCGCGCCCGCGTCAAGCGCCCCGGCGCCGCGGCGTTGCCGCAGCGATCTGACGGCGGCGACTGGCCTGCACGCCGGCCGCCCTGACAAGCGCGCGGAACAGCTTGCGGTGGTCGGACCGGTAAAACAGATGTTCCGGGTGCCACTGCACCCCCAGAGCAAAGGGATCGCGGTCACGTTCCACCGCCTGGATCATCCCGGACCGGTCGCGGGCCGAAACGCGCAGACCGCGTCCCAGGGTGTCGACGGCCTGTGAATGCAACGCATTCACGCGCAGTTCGTCATGTTCAGTGATCTGCCACAACAGCGTACCGGGCACCACCTGCACCGTCTTGAGTGGCAAGACCGTGTCGCGCCGGGCGATGCCGAAGCTGCCGTAGGCGTCCTGATCCAGCGTTCCCCCCAGCACCACGTTTAGCATTTGCGCCCCGCGGCAAATCCCCAGCACCGGCAGACCACGCCTGAACGCCCCCCGCAGCACCGCGCGCTCCATGGCGTCGCGCGCAGGGTCGATCCGCGCGCTCATCGCCAGTTCACCGCCGTAAAGCGTGGGGGCAATGTCGTCGCCGCCTCCGATCACCACACCGTCCACCCGGTTCAGCGCCACATCGCGGGCGCGCTTCCAGCGAAGCGCGCGTCCCCCGCCAAGGCGGATCGACAGCGCGATCAACGGAAAGACGCGCCAGCCGGACCGGCGCGAAACGGTGACTCCAATCACCGGGCGGGTCATGCGTCCAGCACCTCCTGGCAGCGCACCGCCCAGGCAGCGCGACCGCCGCTGATCCCGGCCCGATGGGTTTGCCACGCCATCGCAAGCGCTTGCAACCGGTGCGGATCATCCGCCAGGCCTTCAACCGCGACCCATCTGTTCCACGGAACCGCAAGCGACCAGTCCGGCTCTCCGATCCGGCAATCGGGCAAGCGGTAATGCCATGTGGGCCGGGCCGAGATCGAGTCCATCCCCACTTGCGCCGCCACCCGGTCATGATCGATATGGGCAAACAGGCACATCAGATCCAGCCCATGGTTCCGCGACCGTGTGTATCCCAGGTAAAGGTCGATCAAAGCCGCGACATCCCGTGGCGGGTCGCTTACCAGCGCATCGACAAAACCGCGCGGCCACGGATCGACAAAAGGCAACAGGCGGCGCGACAGGTCCAGATCGGCCTGTGCGCGGATCATGTCTTCGCATAATGCATAGGCGGTGATGACAGGCAGCAAATCGTCCAGCGTCTGGCCCCACACCTCTGGATTGAAGTGTACGCCGAACCCCAGAAGCCAGCCTTCCTCGGTTCCGCGCGCCCCTGCCGCGGCCAGCGTACCGACAACACGGTCAAGCACCGGCAACTTGTCCTGCGTCAGCGGCTCTGTCACGATTTCGACCGGTACCACCAACCGTGCCATATCCATCGCGGCGTCCCCCAGCAGGCGCTGCGCGTTTTCGCGGAACCGTATATCGAGATACACCTGCGTTTCGCCCAACGCGTCGCAACGGTGCAGGTAATCCGCGTGCGCCACCTTGCTGACTACGCCGCCCAGCGTGTCTTGCAGCACGTCGGCTGCGGCCGCCTCGGACAGGCCGCTGAACTCGATTTCGACACCGATATGTCGGGGGGTACCGCGCGTTGTCTCCCCACGCGGCAAGGGCTTGAACTTCAGCATGGGGCAAGGGTAGTTCCCTGCCCCACGCAGTCAAGTCAGGCCAGCGATGGCAACCAGATCACGATCGACGGGAACGCCACCAGAAGTGCGATGGTCACAGCATCGGCGATGAAAAACGGGGTCACGCCACGGAACACATCCTGCACCGAAAGTTCCGGGCGCACGCCGGCAACGACGAAGCAATTCAGGCCGATGGGCGGCGTGATCAGACAGAATTCCGCCATCTTGACCACAAGGATCCCGAACCAGACCGCACACATGGTGCCCGACATGCCAAACGCGCTTTCCGCAGCGGTCACGGACTCGCCCCCGTTCAGGGCCATGACCGCAGGGTAGACCACCGGCAGCGTCAGCAGCAGCATTCCGATGGCGTCCATGAACATGCCCAGTACGGCATAGGCCAGCAGGATGCAGATCAGGATCGTCATCGGCGAATAGTGCAGGCTGGTCAGCCAGTCCGAGAAGGCCGCCGGCAGGTTGGCAAAGCCAAGGAAGCGCACATAGATCAGCACGCCCCAGATGATCGAAAAGATCATTGCCGACAGTTTCGCCGTTTCGATCAGCGCCTCTTTCAGTTCCGCCCACTTGATGCCCCGTATCAGCGCCATCAGGAAGACGATGAACGCCCCCACCGCACCGCCTTCGGTCGGGGTGCCCCAGGCATCGCCGCCGAACGGGTTGTAGACGAAAAAGATGATGATCACGACCACCAGAACGATGGGCAGCGCCGGCGGCAAACTGACCAGCCGCTCTTTCCAGGTAAAGCCACGCACCGGCGGGCCAAAGCCCTTGATCGTCAACGCCATGCCGATGATCAGCAGCGTATAGATGATCGCCGAGAACATGCCGGGAATGAACCCGGCAAGCAGCAGCTTGCCCACGTCCTGTTCCACGATGATCGCATAGATCACCAGGATTGCCGATGGCGGGATCAGGCTTGCCAGCGTCCCTGCGGCCGCCACGACGCCCGCCGCGAACCGCTTGTCATAACCGATCTTGGTCATCTCTGGAATGGCGATGCGGGCAAAGACAGCAGCCGTCGCAACCGAAGCCCCCGACACCGCGGCAAAGCCCGCGGTGGCAAAGACCGTCGATACCGCCAACCCGCCCGGCACCCAGGCGATCCAGCGTTTCGCCGCCTCGAACAAGGCGCGTGTCAGTCCGGCGTAATAGGCCAGGTATCCGATCAGGATGAACGTCGGGATCAGCGACAGTGCCTGACTGGCAACCTTGCCATGGGGCACCTGCCCGGCGGTCTTGACCGCCACGGTGAGCGCCCAGCCGAAATCTTCGGGGTCATAGCCTTTCTTCGACCAGAAAATCCAGATCAGGCCGATCATCCCGGTCAGCGCCGCCGCAAAGGCCACGCGCATCCCCAGGACAACCATGACCAGCATGAAGCCGGTGACCCAAAGGCCGATTTCAATCGGTGTCATGTCGTCAGTCCCTACCTTCGATCTGGCTGGCCTCTGCGGCGGCCTGCTCTGCAACGCTCTGGATCAGCGGCACAGCTACCGGTTCCGGCAGGCCCTTGACGAAGGCCCGGCCAAAGCCCCAGGCCTGAAGCGTCAGGCGCAGGCACAGAACGCTGAATGCAATCGGCGCAAGCAGTTTGGCAGGCCACAGCGGCAAGCCGATGTCGATCGTGCTGTCGCGCGACCAGTTCGGCTTGGTCATGTCAAAGCTGCGGTCGAAATGGCTGTAGGTGCCCCAGACCAGCAGGATCATCAGCCCCAAGACCAGAACCGTTGTCAGAAATTCGAAAAACCACAGCGTGCGGCCACGCAGCGCGCCCACCACGATATCCATGCGGATATGTCCGCCCAGCCTCTGCACATAGCTGACGCCAAGGAAGGCAATCAGCGGCATGGCCTGTTCGATCCAGTCGACATAGCCGCGCAGCGGTTCATTGAAGAAATTCCGTCCCGTCACCGAAACCACCGCAAGGACCATCAGTCCAAATACGGTCAGCCCGGCAATCAGCGCCATCACGCGCTCGAGTTTGCTCAGCATCCGGTCAAGGCGGCTGAGTGTGCTGTCGTCCTCCAGCACGGCGGATGCACCGGCCATTGGGGTCTCCTTGAGATCACCGGCGCTACGCCGGTCTGTCCAACGAAGCCCGCCCCGTTCTGGGTCGCGTCCACGGTCTTGCCAGACCGTCAGGCGCGCTCAGCACCGGGGCGGGTGTTGCGTAAGGTCGGGGCCCGGACAATTGCCCGGGCACCCTCACCACAAGGCTCAGTTGCCAGCGCGGACTTTTCCAAGCGTCGAGAAGACGAGGTCATAAAGTTCCTGTGCGGGCAGACCCTGGGCCGTCATGTCGGCAATCCATGCCTTGTGGATCGGCTCGCCGCCCACTTTCTTGAACTCGGCCAGCTGCTCGTCAGAGATGACAACCTTCTTCACACCCTTTTCGGCCAGAATGCTGTCCCACTTCTTCAAAAGCTCGCCATAGTTTTCGAGGTAATAGGCAATCGCCTCGTCAACCGAACTGTCGAGCGCTGCGCGCTCGGCATCGGTCAGCGCTTCATAGGCGTCGATGTTCACCACGACCGGACAGTTCACCGTGCCGGGGTTCAGGTTTTCGGTCCACCAGGTGGCCTGATTGATGGTGCCGAAGGACAGATGGGCGTGCTGAGCAAAGGCCACGGTGTCAACGACGCCGGATTCCATCGCCTGATAGGCTTCGGACGACGTGACGGAGGTCGGAACAGCACCAACCGCGGTGAACGCCTTGCCGATCCCGCCGGTCGCGCGCACGCGCATGCCGTCGAATTCCGCCAGTTTGTCGCGCGGATTGCCGGTCCCGACCAGATTGTATTGCGGCATCGGGCTGGTCATCAGCATCTTGGCATTCCACTGGGCCATTTCCTCGGCCACGGCGGGGTGGGCATAGATCGCGTGGCTGACGGCCACTTCTTCGTCCAGGTTGCGGACCCCCAGGAAGGGCAGTTCGAGCACGGTGATCGCGCGGTTCTTGTCGGCATGGTAGCCGGCACAGAACTGCGCCATTTCGAAGGCGCCGATGGAAATCCCGTCAAGGTTTTCGGTGTTCTTGGACAGGCCGCCATAGCTGATGTTCATCGTGAACTCGCCATTGGTCTTTTCGGCGACCAGGTCGGCCAGCTTGTGGATGTGCTCTGTGAAGGCGCGGCGCGAGCCCCAGACCGAAACGTTCCATTCCGTTGCCATTGCTTCGGTGGCAAAGGTGGTCGCGAGCGCAGCCACGGTCAGATGTTTCATGGTGATTTTCATAGATTGACCTCCCGTTAGGTGCTGACGGTTTTTTCCGCCTTGGCAGGTAACCTAGCGAAAAGGTCAGGCGGTGCAAGCTTCCGAAACAGGGTTTCCGCAAGACAGACACAAGAATCGGTTCTGTGCGCATCTTCCCACCACATGCCGCAGTTTTCGTATTTTGTACGGATCGGCCCGTGAACCTGACAGACCCTGAACACGGGATGCCGTGGTACACCTTGGCACACCGACGCTGAACGCTGGTCAACAAAAGACCTTTTCATTGTCAGTCGGTTGGCAGGCGGCGTCGATCAAAATTGACAAATTCGAATGCCGCTCTGAGAATTTGTTTTCAAAATTTTCGATCACAAACAAAAGGTTATTTAGAAATTTTCAAACCCGGGTATGCTTCGCGCAACGACCCGAACGGGCGCCGGAGGAGACAGACAGCACAGCCCCACATCCCGCACCTCGGGATGGCCGTGCCCATGCCGACCCCGCGGCGCACCAGCGAACGCCAACTGAACAGGGAAAGCCCATGATGGACGGCACTCAATCCAGCGCAACTTCTCCGGTCCTGATCCTGCTTGGCCCCCCGGGCGCGGGCAAGGGCACGCAGGCGCGGCTACTGGAAGACAGGTTCGGACTTGTCCAGCTTTCGACCGGCGACCTGCTGCGCGCCGCCGTGGCGGCAGGGACCGAGGCGGGCAAGCAAGCCAAGGCGGTGATGGAAGCCGGTGATCTGGTCAGCGACGACATCGTGATCGCGATCCTACGCGACCGTATGGCAGAGCCCGATTGCACCCGCGGCGTGATCCTTGACGGCTTTCCCCGCACCACGGTGCAGGCAGAGGCATTGGATGCGCTTCTGGCCGAAAGCGGTCAGAAGATCGACGCGGCCATCAGCCTTGAGGTTGACGACGCACAGATGGTGACCCGCGTGTCGGGCCGATATACCTGCGCGGCATGTGGCGAAGGCTATCATGACACGTTCAAGCAGCCCGAGGTTGCCGGCACCTGTGACAAATGCGGCAGCACCGATTTCAAGCGTCGGGCCGACGACAATGCCGAAACGGTCTCCAGCCGGCTGGAGGCCTATCATGCCCAGACCGCGCCGCTGATCGCCTATTACGATGCGCAAGGCGCGCTCAGCCGGGTGGACGCGATGGGGTCGATCAACAACATCTCGGGCGCGTTGGCGGCACTGGTGGAAAAAACCGTCGGCTGACGGACACGCCCCGTATCGAAACACGGCACGCCCCGGGCAAGGTCCAGGGCGTTGCACGTTGTCAAATCAGCGTCGCCCCGCGCCAGACCTGGCGCACAGCCAGGTCCGAAGACAGCAGTGCGAAATCCGCCCGACTGCCAGGTGTCAGCCGCCCAAGGTCGCCGCGCCCGATCAGATCCGCCGGAATACGCGTTGCCATCGCCAGCGCCTGCGCCAATGGCACACCGGCCTGCCCGACCATCACCGCGACCGCGGTTGGCAAATCCAGATCGGCCCCTGCCAGTGTACCATCCTCAAGTGTCAAGCGCCCCTGCCCGCGCAGGATTCGACGGCCGTTCAATGTGAATTCCGTTGCGTCGCTGCCCGCCACGGCCATGGCATCGCTGACAAGGAACAGTCGGTCGCCCATCACCCCCGCCGCCAAAGCCAGGTTGGCAGGATGCACGTGGATCCCATCGGCGATGATCCCCGCTGAGAGCCCGGTCAAGGTCAGCGCTGCACCGGCCACCCCTGGATGGCGGCCCTCGACCTGCGACATGGCGTTGAACAGATGCGTGACGCACCGCGCCCCCGCTTGCGCGGCCGCAGCCACGTCTTCATAGCGCGCCTCGGCATGGCCGAGCGACACCAGCACCTCGGCCTCTGCCAGCGCGGCGATCTGCGACGCACTGGCCGCGGCCGGCGCAAGCGTGATCTTGAGCATGGGCAGGCGCGCGGCGGCCGCGCGATAGAACCGCAGGTCGGCGTCGGTCATCGGCCGGATCAGCGCCGCGTCGTGCGCCCCCTTTCGGCGTGCGTCAAGATGCGGGCCTTCCAGATGCAGCCCGGCCACACCTTCGACGTTCTGGCATGCCTCGACCGCCGCATCGACGGCCGCCTCTACGACCTCGGGTGCGTCGGTGATCAGCGTCGGCACTATGGAGGTGGCGCCCGACCGGCCATGCGCCCTTGCCATCATGCGCAGCGTCTGTACATCCGGCGCATTGTTGAACAAACGCCCGCCGCCGCCGTTCACCTGAAGATCGACAAAACCCGGGGTCACGATGCCCGCGCCCAGCGCGGTTTTTTGCACATCGGCTGGCACGTCGGATTGCGGCACGATGGCCAGAACCCGCCCGCCGTCGGTCAGCACCGCCGCGACATCATGCAGAAGCGTTCCGTCGAAGATACGATCGGCCAGAAAGGCCCGGCGACTCACGCCCCGGCCTCCGCTCCATGGTGCAGTCTGGCCAGGGCCAGCGCACCATCCAGCGACGCACCGGCAGGTTCCACCAAATCCGCCACCATCGGGGCGGGCAGGTAATGATGGTAATAAGCGCCCAGTTTGCCCGGCAGGCAGATCGGTTGGCCTTCCGTCCAGCCCAGCACCAAAAGCGCCTTTTCGATCCAAGCCGCCCCGTCTGCCATCAACGCACGGCCCTGCGGATCCCCTGCTTCTGCGGCGCCCGCAAGCCCCGGTGCAAGCCTGGCATATTCATTGGGCAGCGCATCGCGCGCGAAATCGACGATCGCGGCCGGGCCGCCCATTTCATCCAGCACCGCTTCGGTCAGCGCCGTCTGCGGCACCAGCCCGTCGTGGGCATGCATCGACATCCGCAACAGGCCGCGTCCCAGCCAGGCACCTGACGCTTCATCCCCCAGGGTCAGACCCCAACCGCCGATCCCCGTCACCTCTGCCCCGATCTTGCGGGCAAAGAACGACCCGGTCCCGATGGAAGCGACAAACCCGTCACGCGCGCCCAGGGCACCAAACACCATGGCGTTTCGGTCATCTTCGACCACCGCCCCGTCAAACGGCAATGCACGCGCCAACGCCTTGGCGTCAGCCTCGGTCACGATGCCTGCGACGCCAAGATAGGCTTGGGCGCTGCACACCGTGCCCAGCGACAGTTTTGCCTTGTCGGCCAGCTTTTGCGCGGCGTCGAGGATCGCACCGGCACAGGCATCGGCATCAGTTGTGAAATTGGCGCCCGCACCGAAGTAATCGACGCGCCTGTGGCCATCCGACCAAGCGATCCGACAGGTGGTGCCGCCGCAATCCACCCCAATAAAAGCCCCCTGAGTCATGGCCCCTGCATAGCCCGCAGCGCAGGGTCTGAACAGGGGGATCGTACAGTACCCGACCTGAGTCTGTACGCTGTTTCCATACCGGGAACAATCGGGCCCTGCGAGGGTATTTGTCCTTGTTTTGGCTGCCCGTCAAACAGGCAACTCCTCTCGGCTGCGCGCCGGATCGCGCAGAGCTTAACCCTTGCCCTACCGCTTGGTTGCAAACTACGGCATAAGGCGCATGCGACTCGAATTTGAAGGAAGAGACCGATGCATGATATCCGTGCCATCCGCGAAAACCCCGCCGCTTTCGACGCGGCGCTGGCGCGTCGTGGGGCGGATCCCTTGTCGTCGGATGTCCTGCGCCTGGACGAGGCGCGCCGCACCGCGATCCACGCCGCAGAAACCGCCCAGGCTGAGCAGAACAAGGCCAGCAAGGACGTCGGCGCCGCCAAGGCCAAAGGTGACGAGGCTGAATTCGAACGCCTGCGCGCGTTGGTGGCCGAGAAAAAAGCCGAAGTGGCCGAGATGCAGGCCCGCGCGAAAGAACTGGACGCCCAGCTGACCAACCTTCTGATGACGGTGCCCAACACCCCGCTGGCCGACGTACCGCCGGGCGCCGATGAAGAAGACAACGTCGAAATCCGCCGCTGGGGCACCCCGCGCGTCTTCGATTTCCAGCCGGTCGAACATTACGAACTCGCTGGCGTCAAACCCGGCATGGACTTCGAAACCGCTGCCAAACTGTCGGGGGCACGTTTCGTTGTGCTGTCCGGCGCGGTGGCGCGCATTCACCGTGCGCTGGCACAGTTCATGCTCGACACCCATGTCGAAGAGCACGGCCTGAGCGAGACCTGGACTCCGGTTCTGGTACGCGAGGACATGATGCTGGGCACCGGACAACTGCCGAAATTCGGGGAAGACAGCTATCAGACCACCAATGGCTGGTGGCTGGTGCCCACCGCCGAAGTCACGCTGACCAATATCGTGCACGGCCTGACCGTGGATGAAGGCAGCCTGCCGCGCCGCTACGTTGCCCATACGCAATGTTTCCGATCCGAAGCGGGCAGCGCCGGCAAGGACACAGCCGGCATGCTGCGCCAGCACCAGTTCGAAAAGGTCGAAATGGTGTCGGTTACGCACCCCGATCAGTCGATGGCCGAACACGCCCGCATGACCGGCTGTGCCGAAACCATCCTGCAAAAGCTGGGCCTGCCCTATCGCACCGTCGTTCTATGCACGGGCGACATGGGGTTTGGCGCCACCAAGACCCACGATATCGAGGTCTGGTTGCCCGGTCAGAACACCTATCGCGAAATCAGCTCTGTCTCGGTCTGTGGCGATTTCCAGGCGCGCCGGATGAACGCTCGCTTCAAGCCGGCGGGCGGCGGCAAACCGGAATTCGTGCACACGCTGAACGGTTCGGGCCTGGCGGTTGGACGATGCCTGATCGCGGTCCTGGAAAACGGCCAGCAGGCCGATGGCTCGGTCGAGCTTCCGCAAGCCCTGCACCCCTGGCTGCGCGGCAAGACCCGGCTGACGGCCGAGGGCACGCTGGTTTGACGCAGGCATGAACCGGCTCTGGTCCATACTCCTTCTGGTTGCCGCGGTGTTCTTCGCCGCCTCTCCCTGGTTCAGCGCCGGGTTCAACGGCTTTTCGCCCGATCAGTTCCCGATCCCGCAACAATCGCCGCCGGTGCAGCCTGCGGGCTATGCCTTTGCGATCTGGGGGCTGATCTATGCCTGGCTGATCGCCGGCGCTCTCTTTGGCCTGTTGCGTCGCGCCGACGACCCGGACTGGAGCGCGATGCGTCCGCCGTTGTTCGTCAGTCTGGCCATCGGGGCGGCCTGGATCCCGGTGGCAAACCTGTCACCGATCTGGGCCACCGTCCTGATCTGGCTCATGCTCGCCTCGGCACTTCTGGCGCTCTACCGTGTCGGCGACACCGACCGCTGGTGGCAACAGGCCCCCGTTGCGATCTATGCCGGTTGGCTGACGGCGGCGTCCTGCGTGTCGATCGGCTTGCTGCTGGGCGGCTATGGCTGGCTGCCGGAAACCTTCGCCGCGCTGGTGGCTCTGGGTCTGGCGCTGGCGCTTTCGGTCACCGCGCAATACCGACTGCACCGCGCCCCGGAATACGGGCTGACGGTAATCTGGGCACTGGTCGCGGTGATCGCGGCGAACTGGACCCCACCCAATATCGCGGTCTCGGGCCTTGCGCTGATCGGGATCATCGCCATCCTGGCGCTGCGCGGCACCGACACGGAATAACCCGGCCCGTCTTTGGTTTTCCAAATACCTCGGGGGTGAATGGCGCCGCAGGCGACAGAGGGGGCGGCGCCCCCTGATCCGCTTTTCCAGAGAAAAAGCTGGCAAAGCGCGCGCCCAGGGCGCGCTCCGCCTGACAGTTCAATCGCAAGTCGAACGCGCTGACCGGTCAGCCCAGCGCATAGCCCGCGCCACGCACCGTGCGTAGCGGGTCGTCTCCGCCGTGGATGCACAGCGCCTTGCGCAGCCGGCCGATATGCACGTCCACCGTCCGGGTATCGACATAGATGTCCCGGCCCCAGACACGGTCCAGCAACTGTTCACGCGACCACACCCGGCCCGGCTTTTCCATGAAGGTCGCCAGCAGGCGAAATTCGGTCGGGCCCAGCTTGAGATCCTGTCCATCGCGCGTCACGCGGTGGGTTTCGGAATCCAGACGGATGTCCTCGTAGTCCAGCACCTGCCCAACGGATGACGGCCGCGTGCGGCGCAGGTGCGCGCGCACACGCGCCATCAACTCGGCCACGGAATAGGGCTTGACCACATAATCGTCCGCGCCGGTTTCAAGGCCCCGGACGCGGTCCACCTCTTCGCTGCGGGCCGACAGCATGATCACCGGCAGGTTGCGGGTGTCGGGGCGCATCTTCAACTGACGACAGACTTCGATGCCAGAGACATTGGGCAACATCCAGTCCAGCAGGATCAGGTCGGGCTGCTCTTCCTCGGCCAGCAAAAGCGCGCTTTCCCCATCCTCGGCCCGCGCCACCCGAAAGCCCTCAGCCTCCAGGTTATAGCTCAGAACCTCGCGCTGCGACGGCTCGTCCTCGACCACAAGGACCGTAGGCTGATCGGCCGACATCGCTTATTTTCCCGTCAGTGGCGCGGACAGCGATGCATCGACGGCAGTCACGTCCCGTTTCTTGCGCGCCTCTTCGGGCCGCTTGCCCTCGACCAGAAAGACCACCTGTTCGCAGATCGAAGTGATGTGGTCGCCCATGCGTTCGATATTCTTGGCGATGAAATGCAGATGCATGCACGGGGTGATGTTGCGCGGATCTTCCATCATGAAGGTCAGGTATTCGCGGAACACTGCGTTATACATCTGGTCGACATCGCTGTCGCGTTCGATCACGTCCAGTGCCAGGTTGGAATCGCGCTGGATATAGGCATCCAGCCCGTCCTTCAGCATCAGTTCGACCTCGCGCGCCATGCGCTTGATCGAGGTCCCGGCCCCGTCGACGTCTGCCATGTGCATCAGCACACTGGTGCGCTTGGCCAGGTTCTTGGCCAGATCCCCCATGCGCTCCAGGTTGCCCGAAATCCGCATCACCGACAGCACGATCCGCAGGTCGGTGGCGGTTGGCGCGCGCAATGCGATCACACGGGCGGCCTCGTCGTTGATCTGGTCTTCCAGCGCATCGATGGCCTTGTCCCCAAGGCGCACCTGCTCGGCCAGTTCCTCGTCCCTGTTGACCAGCGACAGCGCGGCATCGCGGATCGCGATTTCGACCAGGCCGCCCATTTTCATGATCTGGGCCTGAATACCTTCGAGATCTCTGTCGAAGACCGAAGCGATATGTTGCTGCATCTTTCTCTCCCTTAGCCGATCCGGCCGGTGATGTAAGATTCCGTGCGCGGATCCTCGGGGTTGGTGAAGATCTTCGACGTGTCGTCATATTCGACAAGGTTGCCCAGGTGGAAGAACGCAGTCTTCTGGCTGACGCGGGCGGCCTGCTGCATCGAGTGCGTGACAATCACCACGGAATAGTCCTGACGCAGTTCGTCGATCAGTTCCTCGACCTGTGCGGTGGCAATCGGGTCCAGCGCCGAGCAGGGTTCGTCCATCAACAGCACCTCGGGTTCAGTGGCCACCGCGCGGGCGATGCACAGACGCTGCTGCTGTCCGCCGGACAGGCCGGTGCCGGGCTGATTCAGCCGGTCCTTGACCTCATCCCAGATGGCGCCACGGCGCAGGGATTTCTCGACGATCACATCCAGGTCGGCCTTGGATTTGGCCAGACCGTGGATGCGCGGGCCATAAGCGATGTTGTCGTAGATCGATTTGGGGAACGGGTTCGGCTTCTGGAACACCATGCCCACCTTGGCGCGCAATTGCACGGGGTCGACCCGCTTGTCATAGATGTCTTCGCCGTCCAGCAGGATATCGCCTTCGACGCGGCAGACGTCGATAGTGTCGTTCATCCGGTTCAGGCACCGCAGGAAGGTGGACTTGCCACAGCCCGACGGACCGATGAATGCGGTGACCGTCTTGTCCTGGATGTCGACGTCGACATCCTTGATGGCATGGGTGTCGCCATAATAAACCTGCACCGCGCGGGCTGCGATCTTCACTTCGGTCACGTCGGTTTCCCTTTTCGTATAAGGCGCATCGTACATAGTGGCCCCTCCCGTTACCAGCGCCGCTCGAACCTGCGGCGCAGGATGATGGCAATGATGTTCATGGTCAGCAGGAACAGCAGCAGGATGATGATCCCGCCCCAAGCCTTTTCATAAAAGCTCACGTCGGCCCGGGCTGCCCAGGTATAGATTTGCGCCGGCATGGCCGAGTTCGGCTCGACGAACCCGCCGAGGAAGCCGTCGGGATAGCCACGGGCGACAAAGCCCACCATCCCGATCAGCAGCAGCGGCGCGGTTTCGCCCAGCGCCTGCGCCAGACCGATGATCGTCCCGGTCAGGATCCCCGGCATGGCCAGCGGCAGCACATGGTGGAACACCGCCTGCATCTTCGAGGCCCCCACGCCCAGCGCGGCGTCGCGGATCGACGGCGGCACCGATTTCAGCGACGCGCGGGTCGAGATGATGATCGTCGGCAGGGTCATCAGCGTCAGCACCAGCCCGCCCACCAGCGGCGCCGATTGCGGCAGGTGCATGAACTGGATGAACACGGCCAGGCCCAGGATACCGAAGACGATGGACGGCACCGCGGCAAGGTTCGAGATATTCACCTCGATCAGGTCGGTAAACTTGTTCTGCGGCGCGAATTCCTCAAGATAGATCGAAGCGGCCACACCGATGGGCAGCGACAGGACCAGCACCACCAGCATCATGAAGAACGAACCGACGACAGAGGCGCCGATGCCCGCGCCGCCGGGGTTGTCCACACCCGAATCCGCACCGGTGATGAAGGCCATGTTGAAAGCCTGCTTCATGATCCCGGCCTTGGCCAGCGCGTCGACAAGATCCAGATCGCTCAGTTCCAGGAAGCGGCTGTCTTCCAGCGTTTCGCGCGTCACCCGGCCCTTGAAATAGCCGTCCACGCGGCTTGATGCAGGCAGGCTGAACGCCACCGGCTTGCCCAGTTTGGTTTCATCCGCACGATAGAATTCGCGCAATTCACCCCCGACCTTGCCCAGAAGGCGCTCGATCGCGGTGTCATCCACATCGGCCTGCAAACCCTTTTCGGTCAGGGCCAGTTTCAGCGCATTCACGAACAGACCAGAGTAGGCCTTGGTCTTGAAAAGCTGTTTTTCAGCCTCGTCATATTGTTCCTGCGTCAGGGTGAAGTCGATTTCCACCACGGTTCGGGTAAAGGCGGGCGCGCCGGACCGCACGATGGACACGGCCAACACCACCAGGAAGAACAAGCCGATCAGGATGGCGACCATTCCGTATGCCTTGAACCGCGCCTCGGAAGCGTTGCGCTTTTTGGTCCGCGCGTCTTGCGTGTGCAGGGATCTTGCCTTGTGCGGCGCGGGGGCTGCACCTTCGAAACTTGCGTCGGTCATTCGTACTGCTCCCGGTATTTGCGCACGATATAAAGGGCGAAGACGTTCAGCCCCAGCGTCAGGACGAACAGGGTCATGCCAAGGGCAAAGGCCACCAGCGCCTCGGGCGAGGCGAAATCGGCGTCGCCGGTCAACTGACTGACGATCTTGGCGGTGACGGTGGTCATGGCGTCGAACGGGTTCAGCGACAGACGCGCGGCGGCCCCTGCCCCCAGAACGACGATCATGGTTTCGCCGATGGCGCGGCTGGCCGCCAGCAGGATGGCACCGACGATCCCCGGCAGGGCCGCGGGCAGAACCACCTGCTTGATGGTTTCCGACTTGGTCGCGCCAAGGCCGTAGGACCCGTCGCGCATCGCCTGCGGCACGGCGTTGATGATGTCATCGGACAGCGAACTGACGAAGGGGATCAGCATGATGCCCATCACAAGGCCCGCGGTCATGACAGCGGTGCCCGACTGCATCCAGTTCAGCCCCTCTTTGCCGAAGATCGACATCAAGAGCGGACCGACGGTCAGCAGGGCGAACAGGCCATAGACGATGGTCGGGATCCCGGCCAGCACTTCCAGCATCGGCTTGGCAAAGGCACGGACACGAGGGCCTGCATATTCGGACAGGTAGATCGCGGCAAACAGACCGATCGGCACCGCCACGGCCAGCGCGACGATCGAGATATAGAATGTCCCCCACAGCAGCGGCAGCACGCCAAGTTCGGAACTGCCGCCCCGGCCGGAAAAGCTGGGCGCCCAGCTGGTGCCGAAAAAGAAGTCCTGCCAGGGGTACAGGGTGAAGAATTCCCAGGTGTTGAACACCAGCGACAGCACGATGCCCACGGTGGTCAGGATGGCGATCATCGCCGCCCCGACCAGCAGCGCCAGCACACTTTTTTCCACCGTGTTGCGGGCGCGGAATTCACCGTGGCTTTCCCGCACACCCCAAACCGCCCCGGCAATCGCCAGAGCGATCACCGCGATGGCCATATAGAGCGCCCCGGCGGCGTTCAGGATCCGGTATTCCTGCGCCGCACGCAGCACCGGCTGGGTGATCTGCGACGTGACGATCTGGCCCGCATCCTTCAGCCGCTGGGTGATGTCGTTGAAATCGGCCCGGGCATTGCGCGCGAAGTCTTCGGTCATGTCCCCGGCGGCAACCGCATTGTCCAGACCATCGGCGGCGCGGCGCACTTCGGCCATCACCAGCCCGCGGCTGGAACCATCGGCAATCGCGTTCTCGGGGATCATGGCTGACACCACCGAATTGACATAGGCAGGCTGTGCCAGAAGCCAGAGGATCAGCAGGAAAAAGGCGGGCACAGCGGCCTTGAGCGCGACATTCGCGCCGTAGTAGCTCGGCAACGAATGCAGGTGGCGGCTGTCGCCATCCACGCTCTGCAAGGCGCGCGCTCGACCGACGACATAGCCGACAGCCGCAATCGCAAGCACGATCAGAAATAGCCAAAGAAGCGGCATGTGCCCCCCGTAGGTATCTTGGAAAAGGTCCTAAAAGGAAAAGGGGCGGCGAAATACACCGCCCCTTGGATATCCGGCAGTGGCCGAATTAGTTCATGGTTGCTTCGGCTGCGACGGCGGCCTGGGTGGCTGCCAGCTCGGGGTCCGAAACCAGGCCGTAGTTGGCCAGCGGGCCGGTCGGGCCCGCCAGTTCGTCAGCCACGAAGAACTGAGCGTACTCTTTCAGGCCGGGGATGACGCCGATATGCGCTTTCTTGACGTAGAAGAACAGCGGGCGCGACACCGGGTATTCGCCCGATGCGATGCTTTCGGTCGACGGCATGATGCCCGACATGGTGGCCACTTTCAGCTTGTCGGTGTTGTTTTCATAGAACGCCAGACCGAACACGCCGATGCCGTTGGTGTTGGCGTCGATGCGGGCCAGGGTCTCGGTGTAGTCGCCGTCGATGTCGACCGACTTGCCGTCCTGACGCACGTCGAGGCAGGCGTCTTCGGCGTCGTCTTCGGACATGCCGCCGGCAACCATGGCTGCCATTGCGCCGGTTTCTTCACAACCGACCAGCAGGACCTTTTCTTCGAACACTTCACGGGTGCCGTGCTTGGTGCCCGGGATGAACATGGCGATATCGGCGTCCGGCAGGGCGGCGTTGAACTCGTTCCACTTGGTGTGGGGGTTTTCGACAACCGCGCCGTCCACCAGAACCTTGGCGCCGATGGCGTTGAAGATGTCAGCCGGTTCGAACGCGGTGAAGGCCGGGCCGGACTTCTGCGAGGCGAACACGATGCCGTCATAGCCGATGCGGACTTCGATGATGTCGGTCACACCGTTTTCGGCGCAGGCCTTGATTTCCTTGTCGCGGATCTTGCGCGATGCGTTGGCGACGTCGATGGTGTTTTCGCCGACGCCTTCGCAGAAACGCTTCAGGCCAGCCGAGGAACCGCCCGATTCAACAACCGGCGTCGGGAAATCGGTGTTTGCGCCAAAGGCTTCTGCCACGATCGAGGCATAGGGCAGAACGGTCGACGAACCGGCAACCTGCACGTTGTCACGGGCCGCAGCGGCACCGGCGGACAGGGCTGCGATCGCCAGAACAGAGGCGGTCAGTTTGAGGGTCATAGGGAAACTCCAGATTACGTTTGATCATCCCCACGATGATCTTGGCGCGACACCTAGGGGCGATTTGCTGACCTTTTGTGACAATAACGTAACAGTTTGATGACAAGACATTCTGCGCCGCAGAATCTTGCGAAATGAAGATTTTTACATTTATTTTCTAAGTCTTAATTCTTGGAACTTCTGGCCGCACCCCTCAACGAGGATCGCAATCGGCCCGGCGAATCGCAGCTCTGTGGCATCAGATTTACGCTTTTGCAGCTTTCTGTGACGCAATGCCCGAGAATCCGTCAGCAGAAATGTGTGAAAACGTGGGTCCCCTGGTCGCGAAACGCCCGTCTTTCCGTCAAACTCTGTCCGCAATGACCCGGCATACCCGCAAAATCGCTCCGATCCCCGTCAAGAGACCACGATGACCCAGCACGCCAAGCACGATGCCGCCCAAGCAAGGGGTGCCCCGGTGCCCGAAGCAGAGTTGACACGTCCGCCGCGGCCGCACGGTGGCTGGTCGATCAGCCTGTCCCCGCTGGACAAAGCGCAAATCCTGCCGGCCCCGGCCAAACCGCCGCTGACCTTTCCCACCGGGGTGCTGACCGCGGCTGGCGCGCCTGTTCCGCAAGCCGCGGTTTGGCGCAACCGGCGCTGCATCACCCTGCCGCCGAAACCGGCCCAGAACCTCACGCCGTTAGAAGGCACCTGGCTGTGGGGCGGCTTGCTGTATGCTCATTTCGGTCACTTCATGTGTGAAAGCACCACCCGGCTTTGGGCGCTGGATCATCTCGATACGCCAGTTGACGGCGTCCTGTTCGTGTCGAAGTTCGCCCCGGAGGACGGGCTGGCCAGCTATCACCGCGATTTCCTGCGCCTGATGGGCTGCGACCTGCCGGTCCACATCGTTGACCGGCCTGTGTCCGTTGAACGGCTGATCGTGCCCGGTCAGGGCTTCGGACTGGGCGAGATGGCCGCGGGCACCGCACCGTTCCGCGCCGCGATTCAATCGCGCTTTGCCACCGGTGTGGCCCCGAGGGGTGACGAAAAGCTGTATATCTCGCGCTCGGCCATCGGTCCGCGCCGGGGCGGGCTGCTGTTCGAAACCGTGCTGGAAGATCACCTGCGGACGCAGGGCTACACGATCTTCCATCCGCAGAAACACCCGCTGGAAGAACAGATTGCACGTTACAAGGCGGCGCGCCACATTCTGGCGGCGGAAGGCTCTGCGCTGCACCTTCTGGCGATGGTTGCGCGCCGCGACCAGCGGATCGGCATGATCCTGCGGCGGCGGTCCGGCGCGACCGATACGATCAGCCTGCACCTGCGCAGCTTTGCCGGACAGGCGCCGGATCAGATCGAAGCCATTAGCCGAACCTGGATGCCCGCCGAAGGCGGCCGCAAACACATGAGCGTGGCTGAACTGGATTTCCCCGTCCTGCAGCGCCAACTGCGCGGTCTTGGCTACATCGCTGACGGCCCCGATTGGCCCGCGATCCCCGATGCCACCGCCCGGCAAGAGGTCCACTCGGCCCGGTTCCGGCGGATGATGAACTATCAACCGACCGCCTACCAAAGCGCGCCCTGAGGCCGCGCCAGCGTCGTGCCGGTCTCAGTTCATCGGCAGCAATACGGTGGCGGTCACGCCCTCGCCCCGCTTGCTGTCGATCCGCAACCGTCCCCGGTGACGGTTGATGATATGCTTGACGATCGCCAGTCCCAGCCCGGTGCCGCCCTTTTCCCGCGACCTGTGGGCATCGACGCGATAGAACCGTTCGGTCAGGCGCGGCAGGTGCACCGGGTCCACCCCTGGCCCGAAATCGCGCACCGTGATCCGGCAGCCCCGCGCGCGCAGCCGCGGTTCTTCCTGTGGCGGCGCAATCGTCAGTTCAACCCGTCCGCCGGACCCGCCGTATTTGAGCGCGTTCTCGATCAGATTGGTGAAGACCTGCCGCAACTGGTCTTCATCCCCCGGCAATTCGATCGCGTCTTCCGGGACGGTCAGCTCCAGCGTCACATTAGCCTGCTCGGCCAGCGGCGCCAACCCGTGGCAGATCGACCGCATCAACGCAACCGGATCGACCAGTGTCGTCGGACGCCGGCGTTCGTCGCTTTCGACCCGGCTCAGCGACAGCAGGTCCGCAACCAGACGGTTCATTCGCCCGGCCTCTTTTTCCATGATCGCAAGAAACCGTTCCTGGGCGGCCGGATCATTGCGCGCCGGCCCACGCAGGGTTTCGATGAACCCCAGAAGCGCGGTCAGCGGCGTGCGCAATTCGTGGCTAACATTGGCCACAAAATCGCGGCGCATCTGGACCGCCTGTTCAAGATGGGTGATGTCTTCGAACACCACCAGCACGCATTGCCCCTGTTCCAGCGTCACCGGACGCAGTGACACCCGGAAACTGGTGTCCTGTCGGCCATCATTGGTCAGGAACTGCGTCACCCGTGCCGAACCATCGCGCAAGGTCGCCTCGACCGCGTCCAGCAACGTCGGCTGGCGCAACGCGGTGATGAAATGCCGCCCGTCAATCCCGGTGCCCAGCAAAGCCCGCGCTTCGCTGTTGGCGGCCTCGATCCGCTCGTCACGCCGCACCAGCAGCGCCGGCAGCGGGATCGCCTCCAGCAGACCGGGCAGCGCGCCGGGCGTCATTGCGCACCGGCCCGTACCGCCGCCAGCCCGGCATCGAAACTTGCCATCAGCGCCTCGGGGTCCTCCAGTCCGACAGAGACGCGGAAGAACCCTTCGCTGATCCCCACCGCCTCGCGCGCCTGGGCGCTCAACGCCCGGTGCGAAGACGAGGCCGGATGCGACAACGTGGTGCCCACATCGCCCAGCGTCGGGGCAAAGGCCACGCCCGCGCAAGCCGCGGCAAAAGCATTTGCCTCGGCCCGCCCGCCGTCCAGTTCGAAGCTCATCATGTTGCCGCCGCGTCCGCGCAGCACGGATTGCGCCCGCGCCCGGTCGGGGTGATCGTCGCGGGTGGGATAGATCACCCGCTTGATCCCCGCCTGCCCGGCCAGGAGATCGGCCAGCCGCCGCGCGGTGTCTTGCGCCCGCTCATGGCGCAGTTCGAAGCTCGCCAGCCCGCGTTCGGCCAGCCAGCAGTCGAATGGGCTGGGCGTCAACCCGGTCGTCACCGCAAAAATCCGCATCTTCTCCATCAGCGCCGGATCCTTGGCCGCGACCCAGCCCAGGGTCACGTCGGAATGCCCCGCCAGAAGCTTGGTCACCGAATGCAACACCACGTCCGCCCCGCGGTCGAACGGACGTACCCCGCGCGGCGTGGTAAAGGTGTTGTCCACCACCAGCAGCACGCCCCGCGCCTTGCACAGCGCGGCGATCCCGTCCAGGTCGGCAATCCGCAACGTCGGGTTCGACACCACCTCGATCAGCACCAGCCGGGTTTCGGGCCGCAGCGCCGCCTCGACCGAGGCCAGGTCGGTCACATCCGCCAGCGACGTTGAAATCCCCAGTCGCGGCAGGTCTTCCGCCATCAGCCGCAGCGACCTGCCGTAAAGCTGATCGCCCCCCACGACGTGATCGCCGGCCTTGGTCAGCCCCAGCAACACCGCCGCCACCGCCGCCATGCCCGATCCCACGATCCAGCCATCCTCGGCCCCTTCCAGCGCATCGATCCGGCGCGCCAGCACATCGGCGTTGGGATGCCCCTCGCGCGCATAGGTATAGCCCGGCGCCTGCCCGGCGTATTGCGCATCCAGCGCATCAGGCGTGTCGCTGGCATAGACCACCGAGGGCATCAATGGCGTCACGACCGGGGTCGAGGACGAGGCCGGCAATCCGCCCGGGCGCATCAGCGTGGATTTCATGAGTCAGCTCCTGTTCGTGTATTGCCCAAGTGGTGCCACGCCCCGTCAGCCGACGCAATCAGCCTGATCGCATCCCGATATCCCGAAACGACAACGTCGCGCGCACACCGCCCTGTCTTTGGTTTTCCAAATACCTCGGGGGGTCCGGGGGGCAGCGCCCCCCCGGCGGGGGGGGGGGGGGGGGGGGCGCGGCGCCCCCCCCCGCGCGGCGCCCCCCCCCCCCCCCCCCCCGG
>NZ_JAYLLH010000021.1:0-41977 GCF_035818635.1 Mesobacterium hydrothermale
ATCAGCATGACTCGCACGGCCAGCACCAAATGGGAATCCCAATTCGGACTCGTTTGTCGCGATCAATCCACTAGGAAACTGGTCTGGGTGGCCGGCTTGACGATGGCGGGCACCCCGGCCAGCAGGGCCGGTGCCAGCTTTTCCAGCATGCCCCAGACCGGGAAGTTGAACGCGTTGATATGCACCGCGACACCGCGCAGCGGCACGGCGATGTGCTGACCCAGGAAGGTGCCCTTGCGCGACAGCCGCTCGACTCCGCCGTCGACATAGACCTGCCCGTCGGGCATTTCGCGCCGCCCCTTCGACGCGATGCACAGCAGCGTGACGATGCCGCCGTCGATGTCGATCCAGCCGTCCTTGCGCGTGGCGCCGGTCAACGGGTTGAGCGCGTAGAGCTCTTCCTTGCGGGCGTCGATATGTTGACCCAGGGCCTTGAGCATGCGGGCGCGGTCGTGGAACCCCATGGCGCGCAGGGCGGGGCCGCCCACTTTGCGCGCGTAGTCGGCCATGCCCGCGACATCCAGCGCGGCACCGCCCGCACGGGCGACCTGCGCGCCGGTGACCGGGCTGAGGATGGTGGTGGCATCGGCGCCGGGCGCGACCCATTGGCCGCAGGCAAAGCTTGACGGTGACAGCATGAACGTTCCTCCCGCGCCCAGAGTGGCGCGGCTTGGCGCGGAAATCAACACTCTTGACCGAATGGTCGGCTTTGTGCATCGTCACAGCGATCAGGGAGGAGAGGCGCAATGACACCTCAGGAACGGGCCGAGCGCTCGGCCGCGGCGATGTGGGAAAACGATGCCGCGTCGAGATGGCTGGGAATCACGCTGGAACAGATCGCGCCGGGCCGGGCCGTGATGGCGTTGCAGGTCAAGCCGCATCACCTGAACGGGCATGGCATCTGTCATGGCGGGTACATCTTCACGCTGGCCGATACCGCCTTTGCCTTTGCCTGCAACAGCTATAACGCGGTGACGGTCGCGCAGCAGAACCAGATCACCTATCTGACCCCCGGCAAACCGGACGAACGGCTGACCGCGACGGCGGTCGAGGCATCGCGCACCGGCCGGTCTGGCGTCTACGACATCACCGTGACCGGCGCGGACGGGCGGCAGGTGGCGCTGTTCCGTGGCCTGTCGCGCACGATCAATGGCCAGCTTTTCCCGGAGGATCACAATGCGTGACGCGTATCTTTGCGAGGGCACCCGCACCCCCATCGGCCGCTATGGCGGCGCCCTGTCCGGGGTGCGCCCCGATGATCTTCTGGCGCATGTGATCGCGTCGGTCGTGCCCAAGGGCCTGCCGGTGGAAGAGGTCATCGCCGGGTGCGCCAACCAGGCGGGCGAAGACAACCGCAACGTGGCGCGCATGTCGGCGCTGCTGGCTGGTCTGGGCGACGGCGTGCCGGGGACGACGGTGAACCGGCTGTGCGGTTCCGGCCTGGATGCGCTGGCGATGGCGGCGCGTCAGATCAAGTGCGGCGAGGCCGAGGTGATCGTTGCGGGCGGTGTCGAATCCATGTCGCGCGCGCCATTCGTGATGGGCAAGGCCGACAGCGCCTTTTCGCGGCAAGCCGAGGTATTCGACACAACCATCGGCTGGCGGTTCGTCAATCCGAAGATGAAGGCTCAGTTCGGCATCGACTCCATGCCAGAGACCGCCGAGAACGTGGCAGAGGACTTCAGCGTCTCCCGTACGGATCAGGACGCGTTTGCGTACAGGTCGCAGGAACGGGCGGCGGCGGCGATTGCCAGCGGGCGGCTGGCGCGGGAAATCACCCCGGTGACGATCCCGCAGCGCAAAGGTGACCCGGTGGTCGTGGACACCGATGAACATCCGCGCCTGACGTCGCTGGACAAGCTGGCGGCACTGAAAGCGCCGTTTCGGCCTGGGGGCAGCGTGACAGCGGGCAATGCAAGCGGCGTGAATGACGGGGCCTGTGCCCTGATCGTGGCATCCGCCGACGCGGTGGAAAAATACGGGCTGACGCCCCGCGCCCGTATCCTGGGCGCGGCGACGGCGGGAGTGGCCCCCCGGATCATGGGCTTTGGCCCCGCGCCCGCGACGCGCAAGCTGCTGGACCGGCTGGGGCTGGGCATCGGCGACATGGACGTGATCGAGCTGAACGAAGCCTTTGCCGCGCAGGCACTGGCGGTGACGCGCGACCTGGGCCTGCCCGAAGATGCCGGCCATGTGAACCCGCATGGCGGAGCCATCGCGCTGGGACATCCGCTGGGCATGTCTGGGGCGCGGCTGGCACTGACGGCGGGCATAACGCTGGGCGATATCGGCGGGCGCTATGCGCTTTGCACCATGTGCATCGGGGTTGGGCAGGGCATCGCCCTTGTCATGGAACGGGTCTGAGGGAGGACGGACATGCAGGATCTGACACCACGCAAGGAGGACCTCGATCCGATCGAGATCGCCTCACGCGATGAGATTTCGGCGTTGCAGTTGCAGCGGATGAAAGCGTCGCTGCGCCATGCCTACGACAACGTCGCGCATTACAAGGCCAGCTTTGACGCGGCGGGGGTGCATCCCGACGATCTGACCAGCCTGGACGACCTGGCGAAATTCCCCTTCACCACCAAGCAGGACTTGCGCGCGAACTATCCGTTTGGGATGTTTGCCGTGCCGCGCGACCAGGTGGCGCGGGTCCACGCGTCTTCGGGGACCACGGGGCAGCCGACGGTGGTGGGCTATACGAAGAACGATCTGGACATGTGGGGCACGGTGGTGGCGCGGTCGCTGCGGGCGTCTGGCCTGCGGCCGGGCGACCTGCTGCACAACGCCTATGGCTACGGGCTGTTCACCGGGGGTCTTGGCATTCACCTGGGCGCCGACAAGCTGGGGCTGACGACGGTACCGATTTCCGGCGGGATGACCCAGCGACAGGTGCGCCTGATCGAGGATTTCGGCGCCAAGGGGATCACGGTGACGCCGTCCTATGCGCTGTCGATCCTGGATGAATACGCAGCGCAGGGGCTGGACCCGCGCAAGTCGCCGTTGCAGGTGGGCATCTTTGGCGCCGAACCCTGGACCAACGCCATGCGGCGCGAGATCGAGGACGCCTTCGACATGCACGCGGTCGACATCTATGGCCTGTCCGAGGTCGTCGGCCCCGGCGTCGCCAACGAATGCGTGGAAGCCAAGGACGGGCTGCACATCTGGGAGGATCATTTCTATCCCGAGATCATCGACCCGGACACCGGGCAGGTCCTGCCCGATGGCGCCTTGGGGGAGCTTGTCTTCACCTCTCTGACCAAAGAGGCCTTCCCCATCATCCGCTACCGCACCCGTGACCTGACCCGGCTGCTGCCGGGCACCGCGCGGTCTATGCGGCGGATGGAAAAGGTGACCGGGCGCAGCGACGACATGATCATTCTGCGCGGCGTCAACGTTTTCCCGACCCAGATCGAGGAACAGTTGATGGAGATCTCGGCCCTTGCGCCGCATTTCCAGCTGGAACTGAACCGGGTCGGCCACAAGGACGAAATGCGGGTCAAGGTCGAAACCCTGCCCGACACGGTCGAACTGGGCGACGAAGCGGGCCGCGCGCTGGCCAGCCGGGTCAAGCAGGCGGTGGGCGTGACGGTCAAGGTCGACGTGTCCGGCCCCGGCGGCGTCGCCCGCAGCCAGGGCAAGGCGGTGCGGATCGTCGACAACCGCCCGAAAGAGTGACGCGCGGCCGATGCCCCGGGGGATCGCACGCGACCATGCCGAGAAACGCACCGCCCTGCGCAAGGGCGCGGCGGAGTATTTCGCCCGCCATGGCTTTGACCGCGCGTCGATGACCGGCGCGGCGCGGCATTGCGGGATCTCGAAGGCGCTGATCTATCATTATCACGACAGCAAGGAGGCCCTGCTGTTCGACATCCTGGAGGCGCATCTGTCACATCTGGTGACGGTGGTCGAGGCGGCGGCGGACCAGGGTCTTGGGGGGCTGATCGGCGCGATCCTGGCCGCCTATGAAGACGCGGATGCCGAGCACAAGCTGCAACTGGAAGCGCTGGCGGCACTCCCGCCCGAGATGCAGGCCCCGCTGATCGCGGCACAAAGGCGGCTGGTGCAGGTGATGGCCGACGCGCTGCGGGCCGAACGGCCCGGGCTGGAAGGCGACCGGCTGCGCGCGCTGGTGATGACCGTCTTCGGGATCCTCAACTGGTTCTACATGTGGCACCGGCCCGGCAAGGGGCTGGATCGCGGCGCCTATGCGGCGCTGGCGACCGAGTTCGTGAAGGGCGGGTTGCGCCGGGTGTGAGGGGTTTCGGACCGGCTGCGCCGATCCGATCCGGGCGGGGGGCGCTGCCCCCCGCACCCCCCGGGATATTTTCGGCAAGATGATGGGGGTGTTCGGGCCCTTTGATCAGGCCATGTCCCGGCCCCAGTCGGCGGCCTGCATTTCGCGCAGGCGGCTGGCGGTGCGTTCGAATTCGAAGATGCCTTCGCCTTCGACGTAGAGCATTTCCGGCGCGGCGGCGGCAGAGCAGATCAACCGAACACGGGCCTCGTACAACGCGTCGATCAGGGTGACGAAGCGGCGGGCCTCGTTGAAATTCTGGCGACTGAGGCGCGGGATGTCGTCGAGCACGAGGACGCGGATACTGTCGGCAAGGCGCAGGTAGTCGGCCGGGCCCAGCATGCGGCCGCACAGGTCATAGAACGAGGCGCGCGCGACGCCGTTCCAGTAGCGCGGCAATTCCACCCGGCGGCCCTGGACATGCAGGACCAGAGGTTCTTCGCGGCCACCGGTCAGGTTTTGCCAGATGCTGTCGATCTGTGCATGGGAGGCGGGGCCGACAGGGGTGAAATAGACCTGTTCGCCTTCCAGCCGGCCCTGTCGGTAATCGGTGGGCGAGGTCAGTTCGCGCACCACCAGCCGATCCTTGATCAGGTCGATGAAGGGCAGGAAGATCTGGCGGTTCAGGCCGTTCTTGTAGAGGTCGTCGGGCACCCGGTTCGAGGTGGTGACCACCACGACACCGGCCTGGAACAAGGCCTGGAACAGGCGGCCCACGATCATCGCGTCGGTGATGTCGCTGATCTGCATTTCGTCAAAGGCCAGCAGGCGCACGCTGTCGCTGACGCGTTTCGCGACCGGGGCCAGCGCATCGGCGGCATTGGTCTTGCGCGCTTCGTGCAGGCCGGCGTGGATTTCCTGCATGAACGCGTGGAAATGCACCCGGCGTTTGGGCACGGTCACGCTGTCGGTGAACAGATCCATCAGCATGGATTTGCCGCGCCCGACCCCGCCCCAAAGGTAGAGCCCCTTGGGCGGTTCCGGCGCTTTGCGGAATAGGCCGCGTTTCACCGGTTGGGCGAGTTCCGCGCGGATGCGTTCGAACTCTGGCAGTACGGATTCTTGCGCCGGGTCGGCGTGCAGATCGCCCGCGGCAATCTTTTCGGCATAGATCTCTGGCAGCGTTCGCATACCGTCGGATACCGCGATCAAAGCGCTTTGTGTAGGGGTTTCAGTCGATGCGAAAAACCTTATCCCGCGATGTCGCCCCACGCAGCAGCGTCAGCCGGGACTTGGCCACGCCGAGCTGCTTGGCCAGCAGTTTCTGTACGGCGGCATTCGCCTTGCCGTCCTCGGGCACCACGGTGACATAGACGCGGACTTGCCCGTCTTCGACCGTCACGCGGTTGCGCGAGGCCCTGGGCGTCACGCGCAGGGCGATTTCGCTGCCGGGCTGGGCAAGACGGGACAGATCGGGATCGGCCATGAAGCGGGCCTAACACAGCGGCGGTGCAGGGGCCACGGCGTTTTCCGCTTGAAACCGGGGGCGCGGACGCTGACATAAGGCCCGGACCGAGAGAGGATGACCCGATGCCCGCACCAAACCCGCACGCGATAGAGTTTCTGCTGACCCGCCGGTCACGCCCGGCCAAGACGTTGACCGCACCCGGGCCGGACCGCGACGCACTGATGCCATTGCTGACCGCCGCCGCGCGCACCCCCGATCATGGCAAGCTGGAGCCGTGGCGCTTTATCGTGCTGGAACGAGGCGCGCTGGACCGGCTGGCGGCAACCGTCGTCGAATTCGGGTCATCGCTGGGCATGGACGCGGACAAGATCGAAAAGGCGCGCAGCCAGTTCGCGAACAGCCCGCTTTGCGTGGCGGTGGTGGAATCGCCGAAACCGTCGGAAAAGATTCCCGCGGTCGAACAGACCTATTCCGCCGGCGCGGTGTGCCTGGCGCTGCTGAACGCGGCGCTGGCGTCGGGTTGGGGGGCGAACTGGCTGAGCGGCTGGGCGTCGCATGACAGCAAGCTGTGCGGCTCGGCGTTGGGGCTGGAACCGCATGAACGGATCGCCGGGTTCATTCACATCGGAACCGAGACCTCGGCCCCGCCGGAACGCCCGCGCCCGGACCTGGACAAGATCGTGAGATGGGTGGACGCATGATCCTGACCGCATTTTTCAAGGCGCTGGGGCAGATTGGCGACCCGCGATTCCGGCGCGTGTTGTTCATCGGCATCGGCCTGACGTTGGCGCTGTTGGTGGCGTTCTATGCGGCTTTCCTGTGGCTGTTGCAGGTTGGGACGCCCGACGCCACCACGCTGCCGATCATCGGAGAGGTGACGTGGATCGACGATCTGCTGGGCTGGTCGTCGCTGGTGCTTTTGCTGGTCCTGTCGACCTTCCTGATGATCCCGGTTGCGTCGGCCATCACCTCTATGTTCCTCGAAGAGGTCGCGCAGGCAGTGGAGGACCGGCACTACCCCGGCCTGCCACCCGCGACCAAGGTGCCGTTTGGCGATGCGGTGCGCGACACGATCAACTTTCTCGGGGTGCTGATCGGGGCGAACGTCCTGGCGCTGGTCCTATATGCGTTGTTCGCGCCGGCGGCGCTGTTCATCTTCTGGGGGCTGAACGGGTTCTTGCTTGGTCGGGAATATTTCACCCTGGCCGCGATGCGCCGGGTTGGCCGCGACGGAGCCAAGGCGCTGCGCAAACGCCATATCGGGACGATCTGGGCCGCGGGCGTTCTGATGGCGATGCCGCTGTCGGTGCCGTTGCTGAACCTGGTGATTCCGATCCTTGGGGCGGCAACATTCACCCACATCTTTCACATGGTACAGGCGCGCCGCTAGGCGGGCGCGCCTGCAAGGCCACGGATCCCCGGTTATTCCGGCCGCGGCGCCATCCGGTTGAACCAGTCCAGGTCCCGAACCGTGATCAGGCCGGAAATGATGATGCCCGCGATGATCACCCACAGCACCAATGCCACGATCGTGGTGATGATCGCCTTTTTCTTCAGGTGGTGGTTTTCCGGAGCACTGGCGTGGGTGCCTTCGACCACGCTGCCGACATCGCCCTGGGTTTCCAGGCGGATCGGGATCGCGATGAAGAACACCATGAACCAGATCACGGCGAACAGAACGAGGGCAGAGGTGATGGACATGGGTCTCTCCTGTCGGGTTACCGCTTGATATGGGGTGCGATCACACCTGTTCCAGTTCGATCAGCGTGCCGTTGAAATCCTTGGGATGCAGGAACAGCACAGGCTTGCCATGGGCGCCGATCTTGGGTTCCCCGGTTCCCAGCACGCGGGCGCCGGTGGATTTCAGGTGGTCACGCGCGGCGATGATGTCATCGACCTCGTAGCAGACGTGATGAATCCCACCCGAGGGGTTCTTGTCCAGGAAGCCCTGGATCGGGCTGTTTTCGCCCAGCGGGTACAACAGTTCGATCTTGGTGTTCGGCAGTTCGATGAAGATCACGGTCACGCCATGATCGGGTTCGTCCTGCGGCGCGCCGACCGTGGCGCCCAGCGCGGTGCGGTATTGCGCGGCGGCGGCGTCAAGGTCTGGCACGGCGATGGCAACGTGGTTGAGGCGTCCGATCATGGTCTGTCTCCTGCGGTTTGCTTGGCGCGCTTATGACCGGGGCGGGGGCCCCCGCGCAAGAGGGTTGCGGCCATTAACCGCCCGTTAGGTAAGCCACGCAATCATCACAGGTGACTCGGGCACAGGAGGGCACCATGAACGACCAACACAACGTATCCGTTATCAACCGGCCAACCATGGGGCGGCCCTTGCTGGGGCTGACCGTACTGGTGGTCGAAGACAGCCGTTTCGCGTGCGAGGCGCTGCGCCTGCTTTGCATTCGCAGCGGCGCGCGGATCCGCCGGGCCGACAGCCTGAAGTCGGCGCATCGGCATTTGCAGGTTTACCGCCCGTCGGTGGTGATCGTCGACCAGGGTCTGCCCGATGGCAGCGGGGCGAGCCTGATCGCAGACCTGTCGCAAGCCAGCCCGCGTGTACCCGTGATCATTGGAACCAGCGGCGACGACTTTGCCGAAGGCGTAGCCATTGCCGCCGGTGCCGACGGCTTCCTGATGAAACCGGTTCAAAGCGTGGCGGCTTTCCAGCGCGTCATCCTCAACCACTTGCCCGACGCGATGCGTCCTTCGGGGCTGCGGGCGGTCAGTGGCGACACGGTGCACCCTGACCAGACAGCCTATTTCGACGACATGGCACACGCGGCGGAATTGATCGCGCCGAACAGTGGCGGGGATACCCAGGACTATCTGGCGCAATTCCTGTCCAGCGTGGCGCACAGCGCAGGGGATGCGGCCCTGGCGCTGGCGGCGGATGCACTCGCCGATGCGCGGCAATCGGGCGCCTCTGTCAACAGCGCGATGACCCGACTTTCGGCGCTGGTGCAGGCGCGGCTGTCCCAGCGGGTCGCGATCTAAAGCGCGGGGTCCGACGCAGCGCGCACAAGCCGGGTCAGATCGCTCAAGCGTTCGATCTGCCGCCCCTTGGCATCGAAATTCGCAGGCGACAGCCAGCTGTCAAAGGCGGCTTTCAGCGCGGGCCATTCGGTGTCGATGGCCGCGAACCATGCGGTATCGCGGTTGCGGCCCTTGACCACGGTCGCTTGCCGAAAAACGCCTTCGTAGCTGAGGCCCAGGCGCTGCGCAGCCCGGCGGGATGGCAGGTTCAACGCGTCGCATTTCCATTCGAACCGGCGATAGCCCGCCTCGAACGCCCATGTCATCATCAGGAAAAACGCCTCGGTCGCGGCGCGGCTGCGCTGGCCCGACGGCGCAAGGCAGATGTGGCCCAGTTCGATGCTGCCTGCCTGCGGTTTGATCCGCAGGAACGCCGCCGCACCGATATAGGCGCGGGCCTGCCGGTCGCGCAGGGCCAAGAACACATGCGACGCGTCGGCCACGATGTCCTTGACCCAGCGATGATACTGCGCCGAGGAATGGAAGGGGCCGTAAGGCATGTAATCCCAGATATGGTCATGCCCGGAATAGGCGGTAAACAGCGACGCGGCATGGCGGTCGGCGCTGAGCGGCTCCAGCACGGCATAACGGCCTTCGATCAGGCGGATCCCGTGTGGCGTGACAGGTGGCGACCAGCCCGGCACACGCGGGCCCAGCGGACGATCTGAAACAGGCGGCGTTTTCATGCCGACAGAAGGGCGGAGCCCTTGCGCATTGTCAATCGCGATCAGGCCAGATGACCCGGGTCGTCGCCCAGTTCAAGGCCAGGGAAAATGCTGTTTTCAAGAACCGAACGCTCCAACCCGAACAGTCCGCGCATCACCCATCCGGCGTGGGCACGGATGTCGCGCGTCGGCATCAGGTCGCGACGATCAAACAGCGCCGCCTCGTCCACGCCGGGCCAACGCGATACCACACGGGCGCGGTTCAGCGCCCCGCCCGCCAGCAACATCGCGCCGCCGGTGCCATGATCGGTGCCACCGGTACCGTTCACCCGCGCGGTGCGGCCGAATTCGGTCATCGTCAGCACCGTGGTCTTGGCCCAGACCGGGCCCAGCCCGTCGCGCAGCGCAAGAATGGTGCGCGACAGCTCTGCCAAGGCACGGCCAATGCCGGCCTGCTGATTGTCATGGGTGTCCCACCCGGTGATCGAAAAGGCCGCGATCCGGCTGTCAGCGCGCAACCGACCAGCGGTGAAGTCCGCCACCCGCTGTGCCGCACTGCCGGTGCGGGCGGCCTTCATGTCCTGCATCATCTCGCTCATCATTTCGCGTTGACCGCCGGTCACGGCCAGAGGGTCGCCGTCGGAATCGGCCAGCAAGAACGCCTGATCCAGCGCCGCGGCAAAGCGCGGATCATCCTGCATCACCCGCCGCGCCAGACGCACCGCCTGCGGCGAAAGGGTCAGGTCGCTTTCGGGGGTCCAGCGCGACACCGGGGCATCGCCGCTGAGGATCATGCCATTGTCAGTGCCGATGGCATAGGCTGTTTCCGCCTCGGCCCCCGGAACAGTCTGAAGCAGCCGGTTCAACCAGCCATCCCGCCCCGTCCCCGCCGCAAGGTCGACCGTTCCGGCTTCGAGCAGGTCTTGCCCGTCGAAGTGGCTGCGCTTGTTGCGATAGGGGGTGGACACCGCGTGCACGGCCTGAAGCTCACCCGCGGTCCAGAGCGGCACAAGCGGCGCCAGCGCCGGGTGCAGCGCGAAATAGCCGTCCAGCGGCAGAGGCTTGCGCGCTCGACCGGACTGCGACAGTGCGGCAAAGGCCGGATCGCCAACGGGCTGGATCACGTCCAGACCATCCATGCCACCGCGCAGGATAATCACCACAAGCCGGTTGTCCCACGGCGTTGCGGCAAAGCTGACCGGGGTCAGCAGCGGGCTGGCGGCAAGGCTGCACCCGATCAGGGCAGAGCGAGCAAGGAAACCACGGCGGGTCAGGTCAGGTTGGGTCATCTGCAAGTCCCCTACAGGCACTGGAACGCGGGCGAGGCCAGCACCAGCCCGACCCCTTCCCAGCGTGTTTCGGCGGCTTTGGCGGCAAAGCGGGTGTTATCGGTCGCGCGGCTGCCCAGCGCGGTGGTGACAAAATCGCGCGGGTCCGGCAGGTCAGGCATCAGCAGCGTGGGCACGCTGACCGCCCATTGCAGCCGCGCAGCCAGTCCCTGCGGGCTGACCCAGGCGCTGTCGTCTTCGGGCAGGCCGTTGGGCCCGTCGGGGCGCCCCCAATTGTGCCCCATCAGCGCCAGCGGTTGCAGGAACATCTGGCGCACCTTGCCGGGTTTTATCGCCTTGAGCTGCGCCGGCGGAACCGCCAGCGCACGCAGGGCCGACCCCATCCAGTCAAGCGGCTGTTTTACGTTTGGCGCTTCTTCAGACCAGGCGGTGGGATGGGTCAGCATGACCTCGTACACAGCCGCCAGATCACCCTTGGTTTCAAGATAACGGTCGGTCATGTCGGCAACCAGCCCGGGATCTGGCGTGTCGGAAATGAAATGGCGCGCCAGTTTTGTCGAGAGATGCCGTGCGGTCGACGGATGCCGCGCCAGATCGCGCAGGACGGCAGAAATATCACCTGTTTCCGCCGGCCCTTTGCCATAGGTCTTGCCCAGAACCGTCTTGGTCCCGGGTTCGGCAAGGTTTTCGCGGAACACAAACCCTCTGGCTGGCTCGAACGACATGCCCGCGAACAGCCGTGCCAGTTCGCGCACGTCGGTCTGGGAATAGTTCGCGCTCACGCCCAGCGTGTGAAGTTCGATCACCTCGCGCGCGAGGTTTTCGTTCAGCCCGACCTTGCCATTGCTTTTCTTGGCGCGCGCGCTGTTCGGCCCGGCAGAATTGTCCTGATCAAGGTAGTGCAGCATGACCGGGTGACTGACCGCCGCCGCCAGCAAGTTTTCGAATCGCCCCGAAACGTTCGGCCGGATCGCGCTTTCGATGTAAGAAGCCATCGCCGTCATCATCACACCGCCCTTCCCGGTCGCGGTGAAATGATCCGCCCAGAACTGGGTCAGGCGTTCCCGAAACGGCACCTGTGTCCATGCCCGTCGACCCAGTGTACTGACAAACCAAAGCGTGGACTCATCTCTGGTAGTGCGCCGAAGCTTTTGCAGCGCTTCGCGGGCCTCCTTGCGATCTGCATCGCTTTTGGCCTTGCGTTGCAGCTCGCGCAGCCGGTTTTGGTATTGGAGCCGCTTCAGGTAGAGCTCGAACGGTTCGACAGGAAAACGGGTGGCGATGTCGTCCGGCAGATCAAGGCTGCGCAGGATGACCTGGGGCGAAGACGGCGGCGCAATAACGGGTGACAACCCGCAACCGAACCGGATCGCGGCAAGCTCTGGCTGAAAAGTCACGTGGCAGGACCTTTTGCGAAAAGGGACGTTTCACATGTTCCTATAGCACATTCAGGGCACAAATTTGGCAAGGACCCGGGGAAGGCCTTGCGCGGGATTGCGCCAAGCCGGCTTTTGCGGCAATGTTGCCAAAATGTTCGCATGACAAGACAGCGCCGTTTCAGCACTATGTTGGATATGACACAAACCGCCGCACAAGACCTTGCCAAATTCCTGGGCGAAGACCGCTTTGCCTGCGTGATGGCGGACCCGCCATGGCGGTTTACCAATCGCACCGGCAAGGTTGCGCCGGAGCACAAGCGGTTGGCACGCTACCCGACGATGACGCTGGATGACATCTGTGCGCTGCCGGTGGCCGATCACCTCGAGGACCGGGCGCATTGCTACATGTGGGTGCCCAACGCGCTTTTGCCCGAAGGGTTGCAGGTGCTGAATGCTTGGGGCTTCGAATACAAATCGAACATCATCTGGCACAAGATCCGCAAGGACGGCGGGTCAGACGGCCGCGGCGTGGGGTTCTATTTCCGCAACGTGACCGAAATCCTGTTGTTCGGGACCCGGGGAAAAAACGCGCGCACGCTTGCACCGGGGCGGCGGCAGGTGAACATGTTGCAGACCCGCAAGCGCGAACATTCGCGCAAGCCTGATGAACAGTACGAACTGATCGAAAGCTGTTCCTGGGGGCCTTATCTGGAACTGTTCGGGCGCGGGGTGCGGGACGGCTGGACCGTCTGGGGCAACCAGGCAGACGCCGACTACAAACCCAGCTGGAAAACCTATTCCTACAACTCCGGTGTCGCGGCTGAATAACATGGCGCGCAGCATCGCCGATGCGGTCTTTGACAACGTCGATAGCGTCAAGGCGCAGCTGGGCTGGACGCTTGAGGGACGATATTCCGTAACCAGCTATCGCAGCGCGGCGGCGGTTCTGGCGCAGCGCGCGCCGGAAGAACTGGCGGCGATCTTGCGGATCCTTGACCGGTTCACCATTTCTGCGTCCGAAATCCGGTCACCCGGCGGCAACCGCATGTCGGCGACCACCCGCTTTGCCGATCTGACGGCGGCCGAAGGCTTTCACCAAGAGGTGCGGATCGAAGCCGACCTGACCGTCAGGCTGCGCGCGGGCAAGGGCGAGCACGCGCGCGAGGTCGACCGCATCCTGCGCGAGGATTACATCCACAATCACCTTGTCGATTTCTGGCGCGGGCGGGTGGCGTTCGACTATGAATGGAACAGCAAGGACCAGACCTACGATCGCGATCTGTACGCGTTTCGCAGTTTCTTCGAAGCGGGGGTGATCGACGTCGGCGTAATCGTGACGCGGGCGCTGTCGAATGACTTCTTCCTGTCGCTGGGCTATTGCCTGGACAAGCACGGGCGCGAAACTGGCAACACGGTGGCGGCGAAATTCGGCGCCAGCACCACGGGGACGCACAAGCTTATCAGCCGGATCGCGGCGGGGCGCAGCGGTGGCTGCCCGGTGCTGGTCTTCGGGATCCTGCCGGGCAATGTGACCGACTACACAACAGAAAGCCCCGACGAACTGCCGGGGCTTTCGAATTGAGCGCTGTCGCCTTTCGGCACCGCGCGGATCAGTTGTCTTCCGGGATTACGCGCAGGCGCAGTTCCATCAGCTGATCGCTGGTCGGATCCGACGGGGCGTTCATCATCAGATCTTCGGCGCGCTGGTTCATCGGGAACATGATGACTTCGCGGATGTTCGATGTGCCCGCCAGCAGCATCACGATCCGGTCGATCCCGGCGGCACAACCCCCGTGCGGCGGGGCACCGAACTTGAAGGCGTTGACCATGCCGCCGAACCGCTTGCGCACCTCGTCTTCGCCATAGCCGGCCAGTTCGAACGCCTTGAACATGATTTCCGGCTTGTGGTTACGGATCGCGCCCGACACCAGTTCATAGCCGTTGCAGGCCAGATCGTACTGGAAGCCATTGACGCTGAGAGGATCGCCGTTCAGCGCGTCCAGACCACCCTGCGGCATCGAGAACGGGTTGTGGCTGAAGTCGATCTTGCCGGTTTCCTCGTCGGCCTCGTACATCGGGAAATCGACGATCCAGGCAAAGGCAAAGCGGTTCTGATCGGTCAGGCCCAGTTCTTCGCCAATGACGTTGCGGGCCTTGCCGGCGACACGTTCAAAGGCGGCAGGTTTGCCACCCAGGAAGAAGGCGGCATCGCCCTTACCCAGGCCCAGCTGCTGGCGAATCGCCTCGGTCCGTTCCGGGCCGATGTTCTTTGCCAGGGGGCCGGCGGCTTCCATGCCGTTTTCACCGTCGCGCCAGAAGATATAGCCCATGCCCGGCAGGCCCTCTTTCTGGGCAAAGACGTTCATGCGGTCGCAGAACTTGCGGCTGCCGCCGGTGGGCGCGGGAATGGCGCGGACCTGCGTTCCGTCCTGTTCCAGCAGCTTGGCGAAGATGGCAAAGCCGGAGCCACGGAAATGTTCAGACACGTCCTGCATCTTGATCGGGTTGCGCAGGTCGGGCTTGTCGGTGCCGTAGTGCAGCGCGGCATCGGCATAGGAAATCTGCGGCCAGTGCTTGTCGACCACCTTGCCACCGCCGAATTCCTCGAACACACCTTCGATCACCGGCTGGATGGTGTCAAAAATGTCCTGCTGTTCGACGAAGGACATTTCCATGTCGAGCTGGTAGAAATCGGTGGGCGACCGGTCGGCGCGCGGGTCTTCGTCGCGGAAGCAGGGCGCGATCTGGAAATACTTGTCGAAGCCCGAGACCATGATCAGCTGCTTGAACTGCTGCGGTGCCTGCGGAAGGGCATAGAACTTGCCCGGATGCAGGCGCGAGGGCACCAGGAAATCGCGTGCGCCTTCGGGCGACGAGGCGGTGATGATCGGGGTCTGGTATTCGCGGAACCCCTTGTCCCACATCCGGCGACGGATCGACGACACCACGTCGGACCGCAACGACATGTTGCGCTGCATCGCCTCCCGGCGCAGGTCCAGGTAGCGATAGCGCAGGCGGGTTTCTTCCGGGTATTCCTGATCGCCGAACACCATCAGGGGCAATTCATCGGCCGCGCCCAGCACTTCCATGTCGCGGATGAACACCTCGATCTCACCGGTCGGCAATTTCGGGTTGATCAGCGACGCGTCGCGCGCCTTGACCGTACCGTCGATACGGATGCACCATTCGCTGCGCACCTTTTCGACCTCGTTGAAGACCGGGCTGTCGGGGTCGCACAGAACCTGCGTCACACCGAAATGGTCGCGCAGGTCGATGAACAGCACGCCGCCGTGATCGCGGATGCGGTGGACCCAACCCGACAGGCGGACGGTTTCGCCCACATGGGCCTTGTTCAGTTCGGCGCAGGTCTGGCTACGATATGCGTGCATTTCCGTGGTCCCTTCGATGTGCGGGGAAGTCAGGCGCCGATACACCTTTGATGCAGGCAGAAGTCAAGGGAAGCGCCCAAAAATCGCAGCGAATAGGCAAAACTCAGGGCGCGCGCGGCGACTATGTCGCGGGCTGCGTTGCCGTGCGCGTGGCTCTGCCCCTGCTTGGGGGTTGCGCGGGTCCGGCGGATGTCTATAACGCACGACAATTTGCCGCCCGCGACGACTCCACCCGTTTGACAAGAGGTCTGCCATGCCCAAGAGAACCGATATCAAGTCCATCATGATCATCGGCGCCGGGCCCATCGTCATCGGGCAGGCTTGCGAGTTCGACTATTCCGGGGCACAGGCCTGCAAGGCGCTGCGCGAAGAAGGCTACCGGGTGATCCTGGTCAACTCTAACCCGGCGACGATCATGACCGATCCGGAACTGGCCGACGCCACATATATCGAGCCGATAACCCCCGAAGTCGTCGCCAAGATCATCGAGCAGGAACGCCCCGACGCGCTGTTGCCGACGATGGGCGGACAGACTGGCCTGAACACATCGCTGGCACTGGAAGAGATGGGCGTGCTGGAAAAATTCGGGGTCGAGATGATCGGCGCCAAGCGCGACGCCATCGAGATGGCCGAAGACCGCAAGCTGTTCCGCGAAGCGATGGACCGCATCGGTCTGGAAAACCCAAAGGCAACAATCGTTACCGCTCCGAAGACCGCCAAGGGCAAGTTCGACCTGGAAGCCGGGGTGCAGATCGCGTTGGACGCGCTTGAAGAGATTGGCCTGCCCGCGATCATCCGCCCTGCCTTTACCCTGGGCGGCACCGGCGGCGGCGTGGCCTATAACCGCGAGGACTATATCCATTTCTGCCGCTCGGGCATGGATGCGTCGCCGGTGGGTCAGATCCTTGTGGATGAAAGCCTGCTGGGCTGGAAGGAATACGAGATGGAGGTCGTCCGCGACAAGGCGGACAATGCGATCATCGTCTGTTCCATCGAAAACGTCGACCCGATGGGCGTGCACACCGGCGATTCCATCACCGTGGCCCCGGCGCTGACCCTGACCGACAAGGAATACCAGATCATGCGGAACGGCAGCATCGCCGTGCTGCGCGAGATCGGGGTGGAAACCGGCGGGTCCAATGTGCAATGGGCGGTCAACCCGGAAACCGGCCGCATGGTCGTGATCGAGATGAACCCGCGGGTGTCGCGGTCGTCGGCGCTGGCGTCCAAGGCCACCGGTTTCCCGATTGCCAAGATCGCGGCGAAACTGGCCGTGGGCTATACGCTGGACGAGCTGGACAACGACATCACCAAGGTGACCCCGGCATCGTTCGAGCCCACCATCGACTATGTCGTCACCAAGATCCCGAAATTCGCGTTCGAGAAATTCCCGGGCGCGGAACCTTATCTTACCACCGCGATGAAATCGGTGGGCGAGGCGATGTCGATTGGCCGCACGATCCATGAATCGATGCAAAAGGCATTGGCGTCGATGGAATCCGGCCTGACCGGGTTCGACGAGGTCGAGATCCCCGGCGCACCCGAGAAGTCTGCGATCATCAAGGCGCTGTCGGTGGCCACCCCTGACCGTCTGCGTACCATCGCGCAAGCGATGCGCCATGGCCTGACCAACGATGAAATCATCGGCGTGACCGCGTTTGACCCGTGGTTCCTGGCCCGCATCCGCGAAATTGTCGAGGCCGAGGAAGAGGTTCGCAAGACCGGCCTGCCGATGACCGAACAGGGCCTGCGCAAGCTGAAGATGCTGGGCTTTACCGATGCCCGCCTGGCCAAGCTGTCGGGCCGGGACGAAGCCAACGTGCGCCGCGCCCGCCACAACCTTGGCGTCACAGCCGTGTTCAAACGGATCGACACCTGCGCCGCCGAGTTCGAGGCGCAGACCCCCTACATGTATTCCACCTACGAAGAGCCGATGATGGGCGAGGTGGAATGCGAGGCGCGGCCATCGGGCAAGAAAAAGGTGGTGATCCTGGGCGGCGGTCCGAACCGGATCGGCCAGGGGATCGAGTTCGACTATTGCTGCTGCCACGCCTGTTTTGCGCTGAGCGACGTCGGCTATGAAACCATCATGGTCAACTGCAACCCGGAAACCGTGTCGACCGATTATGACACGTCGGACCGGCTGTATTTCGAACCGCTGACCTTCGAACACGTGATGGAAATCCTGCGGGTCGAGCAGCAGAACGGTACGCTGCACGGCGTGATCGTGCAGTTCGGGGGCCAGACCCCGCTGAAGCTTGCCAATGACTTGGAAGAGGAAGGCATTCCGATTCTTGGCACCACGCCGGATGCCATCGACCTTGCCGAGGACCGCGAGCGGTTCCAGGCGCTGGTCAACCAGCATGGCCTGAAGCAGCCCAAGAACGGCATTGCCGCAACCGACGCACAGGCGCTCGAAATCGCCGAGGAAATCGGCTTTCCGCTGGTGATCCGACCGTCTTACGTTCTGGGCGGCCGTGCGATGGAAATCGTGCGCGACATGGATCAGCTGCGCCGCTACATCCGCGACGCGGTCGTGGTGTCGGGGGACAGCCCCGTACTGCTCGACAGCTATCTTTCCGGCGCGACCGAGCTTGACGTAGACGCGCTGTGCGATGGCGAGGCCGTGCACGTCGCCGGTATCATGCAGCATATCGAAGAGGCGGGCGTGCATTCGGGCGACAGCGCCTGTTCGCTGCCGCCCTATTCGCTGTCTGACGAAATCATCGCGCAGATCAAGGACCAGACCGTGGCACTTGCGCTGGCGCTGAACGTCGTCGGCCTGATGAACGTGCAGTTCGCGATCAAGGATGGCGAGATCTACCTGATCGAGGTCAACCCGCGCGCGTCCCGCACCGTGCCCTTTGTCGCAAAGGCCACCGACAGCGCCATCGCGTCGATCGCGGCGCGGGTCATGGCGGGCGAAAAGCTTTCGGCCTTCCCGATGCGCGCGCCCTACCCTGCCGATGCCGACTACGACACGGTTTTGCCGCTGGCCGATCCGATGACGCTGGCCGATCCGAACATGCCGTGGTTCTCGGTGAAGGAAGCGGTTTTGCCCTTTGCCCGTTTCCCCGGCGTGGACACGATCCTTGGCCCGGAAATGCGCTCGACCGGTGAAGTCATGGGCTGGGACCGCAGCTTCCCGCGCGCCTTCCTCAAGGCGCAGCTGGGCGCGGGGACCCACCTGCCGCATGACGGCGCGGTGTTCATCTCGATCAAGGATGCGGACAAGACCGCGATGATGGTCGAGGCCGCCAGCGTTCTGTCCGGCATCGGCTTCAAGATCGTCGCCACCGGCGGAACCGCCGCCTTCCTGGAAGCAAATGGCATCCCCTGCGATGTGGTCAAGAAGGTCTACGAAGGCCGCCCCAATGTGGTCGACCTGATGAAGGACGGGGGCGTGCAACTGGTTCTGAACACCACCGAAGGCGCCGCCGCGGTAGAGGATTCCCGCGAAATCCGGTCTGTCGCGCTTTATGACAAGATCCCCTACTTCACCACCGCGGCCGGCGCCCACGCCGCGGCATTGGCCATCAAGGCCCGGGAAGAAGGTGAACTGGTGGTGAAATCGTTGCAGGCGTAAGTTCCGGACAGGGAGCGTTCGAACCTGCGCGCGCTCCCTTTTCGTACCAGACGGGCCCGAGTGCGGCGTCTGGCAGCACGGCTGGCTTTGTGTTGAAGCATCGTCAGGTTTGTTACTCCACATCCCCTGCCCCCTCTGCTAAACCCCCTCTCAAATCCCGTCTGAGAGGCGCAGTACCATGACCACCCCAAAGCCCGTTGTCCTGACCATTCTAGACGGTTGGGGCCTTTCCGACGACACCACGGCCAACGCGCCCTACCTGGCGAAGACGCCGACGATGGACCGGCTGATGGCGACCTGTCCCCATGCGACGCTGATCACCTTCGGGCCGGACGTCGGCCTGCCCACCGGGCAGATGGGCAATTCCGAGGTCGGGCATACGAATATCGGTGCAGGTCGCGTGGTGGCGATGGACCTGGGCCAAATCGACCTTGCGATCGAGGATGGCAGTTTCTTTGACAACGCCGCGATTCTGGACTTTGCCGCCACGGTGAAGGCTGCGGGCGGGCGGGCACACCTGATGGGGCTGACCTCCGACGGCGGGGTGCATGCGCATTCCGATCACATTCTGGCGGCGGCAAAGATGCTGACCGACCAGGGGCTTGAGGTTCTTGTGCATGTCATCACCGACGGGCGCGACGTGCCGCCCACATCGGCGTTTCAGCAGGTCACTGCCTTTGGTCTTGCGCTGCCCGAAGGGGCGCGGATCGTGTCGGTCTGCGGGCGGTATTTCGCGATGGACCGCGACAATCGCTGGGAACGGGTGGAAAAGGCCTATCGCGCCATGGTCGAAGCCAAGGCCGAGGCGTTCGACGACCCGGTCGAAACCATCGCCACCTGCTATGACCTGAACCAGACCGATGAATTCATCGACCCCTATGTCGTCACCGGCTATGACGGGATGCGGGCGGGTGACGGGCTATTTTTCATGAACTTCCGGGCGGATCGCGCGCGCGAACTCCTGGCCGCCATCGGCGCGCCTGACTTCGACGGGTTCGCCCGTGACAAGGTCGCGCTGTCGGCAATGCTGGGAATGGTGGAATATTCCGATGCCCATAACTCCTACATGACCACCGCCTATCCAAAGCGAGAGATCGTGAACACGCTGGGCCATTGGGTGGCGATTCATGGCAAAAGCCAGTTTCGGCTGGCCGAGACCGAGAAATACCCGCACGTCACCTTTTTCCTGAACGGCGGGCAAGAGGTGCCAGAAGCGCACGAAGACCGGTTCATGCCGAAATCGCCCAAGGTCGCGACCTATGACTTGCAACCGGAAATGTCCTCGGTCGAAGTGACCGAAAAATTCCTTGAGGCCATTGCCAAGGGGTATGACCTGATCGTCACCAACTTTGCCAACCCCGATATGGTCGGCCACACCGGTGACCTGAGTGCAGCGATCAAGGCTTGCGAGGCCGTGGATCATGGTCTGGGACAGGTCGTCGAGGCGCTGGAAAAGGTGGGCGGCGCGATGATTGTAACAGCCGATCACGGCAATTGCGAAACCATGGTCGACCCGGAAACCGGCGGGCCGCATACCGCGCACACCACCAACCTTGTGCCGGTGATCCTGTTCGGCGGGCCCGAAGGCGTCAGCCTGCGCGACGGGCGACTGGCCGATCTGGCGCCCACTGTGCTGGAATTGATGGACCTGCCCAAACCCGATGAAATGACCGGCGAAAGCCTGATCGTCCGATGATCCGGGCAGCGCTGCTTTCGCTTTGTCTTGCGGGGTCTGCGGCTGCGCAGGATGCCGGGGCCACAGCGCGCGCGGCGGCGGCCGACCTGGAGGCCGCGGCGATTCAGCTGGACGCGGCAGAAGATGCGCGCGACCGCGTGGCAGCGCTGACCCAGACGGTGCAGGCCTTCGAATCCGGGTTGGCGGCGATGCGCGACGGGCTGCGCAATGTCACGATCCGGGAACTGGAACTGAGCCGCAAGCTGCACGCCCAGGAGGCCGAGGTGGCGCAATTGCTGGGCGCGCTGCAATCCATCGGCACCAGCGCGGACACCGAAACGCTGATCCACCCTGCGGGCGCTTTGGCCAGCGCACGGGCGGGGATGCTGGTTGCGTCCCTGACCCCGGCGCTGACAGCCAGGACCGAGGCGCTGAAGGCGGACCTGACCGAGGTCAGCACGCTGCGCCACTTGCAGCAGGACGCGGTGGACAGATTGGCCAAGGGCCTGCAAGGGGTGCAGCAGGCGCGCACCGAACTCAGCCAGGCGATGGCCGACCGCACCGACCTGCCGCGCCGCTTTACCGCCGATCCGGTGCGCACGGCGCTGTTGATCGCGGCCACCGAAACGCTGGAAGGATTCGCAAGCGGACTGAGCGAGCTGTCCGATACGCCGATCAGCCCCAACGATGCGTCAATCGAATCGCGCAAGGGCCGTCTGACGCTGCCGGTCCAAGGTCAGATCCTGCGCCGCGCGGGCGAAGCGGACGCTGCGGGCGTGGAACGCCCCGGCATCGTCGTGGCCACGCGACCGCAGGCGCTTGTGACTACGCCCACGGCAGCGACGATCCGGTATCGGGGTCCGCTGCTTGACTACGGGCTGGTCGCGATTCTGGAACCGCAGCCCGACATGTTGATCGTTTTGGCCGGGCTCGACACCGTATTCGGCGAGATCGGCGAGGTCCTGCCGGAAGGCAGCCCCGTCGGTCTGATGGGGGGGGAGCCCCCCAACTTGCAAGCGGCGGTGTCACAGTCTGGTGAAAGGGCTGGAACTGCGCGCCCGGAAACGCTCTATATAGAGGTCAGACAGGGCGATGGGCCCGTTGATCCGATGGATTGGTTCACCACCGACAAGGGATAACAGTATGAAGAAGTTCGTGATGGCCGCGCTTGGCGGCACACTGGCCGGTGTTGTGGCCACCACGCAGTTCGTGGGCCCGTTGCTGGCACAGGAAAACGAACGCAGCAGCAGCGTCTATGAACAGCTTGACCTGTTCGGCGACATCTTTGAGCGCATCCGTGCGCAATATGTCGAGGAAGTCGACCCCAAGGACCTTGTCGAAGCGGCGATCGACGGGATGCTGACATCGCTCGATCCGCATTCCAGCTATCTTTCGCCGGACGATGCCGCCGCGATGCGGGTACAAACCCGTGGCGAATTCGGCGGGCTGGGGATCGAAGTCACGCAGGAAGACGGTTTCGTCAAGGTCGTGTCGCCGATGGATGGCACCCCGGCCTACGAGGCCGGGATCGAGTCGGGCGATTTCATCACCCATGTGAACGGCGAATCCCTGCTGGGCCTGACGTTGGACGAAGCGGTTGACCTGATGCGCGGCCCGGTCGGGTCGGAAATCCTGATCACCGTGGTCCGCGAAGGCGAAGAAGAGCCGTTCGACGTGTCGATCATCCGCGACAAGATCAAGCTGACCGCAGCCCGGTCGCGGCTGGAAAATGACACTGTTGTGCTGCGCCTGACCACGTTCAATGACCAGACCTATCCGCAAATGGCCGAAGGCCTGGCCAAACAGATCGAAGAAGCCGGCGGAATGGACAATGTCAACGGCATCGTGCTGGACCTTCGCAACAACCCTGGCGGGTTGCTGAGCCAGGCGATCAAGGTGTCCGATGCCTTCCTTGAAAAGGGCGAGATCGTTTCGACCCGTGGCCGCAACCCCGAAGACGGTGATCGTTACAACGCCGAACCGGGCGACCTGGCCGAAGGTAAGCCGCTGGTGGTACTGATCAACGGTGGCTCGGCCTCGGCCTCGGAGATCGTTGCCGGTGCCTTGCAGGATCACCGCCGCGCGATTGTCGTCGGTACAAAGAGCTTTGGCAAAGGGTCTGTGCAGACGGTGATGCCGCTGCGGGGCGATGGTGCAATGCGCCTGACCACCGCGCGCTACTACACCCCGTCGGGCCGGTCGATCCAGAACCTGGGCGTGTCGCCCGACATCGTCGTGCAACAGCCGCGCCGCGCGCCCGACACCGGCGAGGAAGATACCACGCCCAAGCTGCGGTCCGAGGCGGATCTGCGTGGATCGCTGCGGAATGACTCGCTCAGCGAAGACGAGATTCGCCAGATCGAAGCCGACCGCGCCAAAGCCGAAGAGGCCGCCAAGCTGCGCGAAGAGGATTACCAGTTGGCCTATGCCATCGATATCCTGCGCGGACTGTCGGCGCTGGTGCCTGACAGCAAGTGACAATGACAAAGGCCGGGCCAGCGCCCGGCCTTTTCCTTTGCCCCACGCACGGCCTTGGGAGTCCGCGATTCACCCGGGCAGACACCCATCGCATCGCGGAACCCGGTGTTCGGCTGTCGCGTCCCCGTCCTGAACCACACCCAGCACTGCAAGCCGTGGCCCTGCGTCATTCGCACGGCGGTGCCCCCGCGCAGCGCGCGGGGACCGTTCGATTTTGGACGGTTGGACCGTGGAATCGTACGCTTCGGGGTGCAACACGGTACCAAGGCAGAACTGCGCCAGTCGCTGCCGCTGATCGCCCGACAGACACAGCATCTGCGACAGCGTCCCGCGGTTCGTATCGACGCGGCAGAACCCGCTTCAGTCCGGGGAAAGCTTAACGCGTACCCAGGTTGCGCGCCGATTCTTTCAGTGACTCGTACTGACCCGACGGGCGGAAGCGCCACAGATATTCCGGCAGCACCGCGTCCATCGACACCGGCTGAATACCCAGCTCGGCAAAGCCGTGGGCGCCATCGGAGACCACATTGTCCAGTTTCAGGTTCTTCACCTGGTCGCGGGTCAGCATCTTGTTTTCGATCAAGCCAAGCGTGATACCCTGCACCATGTCAAAGCCAAAGGCCATGATCCGGGCGACCCAGAACGGCAGGTTCAACACAAGGCGCCGGCGCCGGATGACGTGCAGCATGTCGGCCATCAGGTCGCGGAACGTGGCAACCTCTGGCCCGCCAAGTTCATAGACACCCGCGTTGGCCTTGCCCAAGGCACCAGCCACCGCAGCCTGCGCCACATCATCCACATAAACCGGCTGGAACTTTGTTCCCGCGCCCACCACAGGCAGCACCAGACCAAAGCGGGACATCGATGCGAAGCGATTGAAGAACTCGTCTTCAGGCCCGAAAACCACCGACGGACGCAGGATCACGGCACCGGGGAACGCGCCCAACACCGCAGCTTCGCCCGCTGCCTTGCTGCGGGCATAGTCGCTGGCAGCCTTTGCATCGGCGCCAATGGCAGAGATGTGAACCAGTCGGCCAACGCCCTGTTCCGCCGCAATCCGAGCGACGCGCCCCGCGCCTTCGGCCTGGACGGCGTCAAAGCTGTTCTTGCCCACGGCGTTCAGAATGCCGACACAGTTCACCACCGCGTCCGCCCCGCGCAGCGCGGCGCGCACGCTGGCGTCATCGCGAATGTTGCACTGAACGGGCTCTACCTGCCCGACAACGCCATAGGGGCGCACAAACAGCGCCTCGTTCGGACGGCGCACGGCAACGCGTACGCGCCACCCTTCGCGGGCCATCCGGCGGGCAATGTAGCGGCCAACAAAACCCGATCCACCGAAGATCGTGACAAGCTTGGACATCCGATTGTCTCCATCTGTATACAATGGATGAATAGCCATGCCGGGGCTCCGGAACAAGGCATGGATTGCCGCGCAAGATTTCTGTGAACTTTCTGCGAAATGCCCGTTGACAGTCCCAGCGCCCAAGTTTACATCGCGCTCCATCACCTGTGCCCAGGTGGCGGAATTGGTAGACGCGCTAGCTTCAGGTGCTAGTTTCTGTACGGAAGTGGAGGTTCGAGTCCTCTCCTGGGCACCAAAAACCCCCCAAACAAAATTTTGATTTTTATAGGTTTTTTGAAAACCTGTAGGTTTTGGCCATGAACTGTCGCGCTGTGCGTGACATTTTCAATTGCAAACCCTGACGTTTGTACGCACCCCGCGACACCGGCACCTCAACACCGTCTTCGAGCACGCCAGGCAGCCAATTCGTCGGTATGGGTTTGCGATGATTCTGCTTCCGCCCAAGTCGTTTCTCGGACTTTTTTGATCCGGGGGAAACCGCCGCACCGCCGTCATGGAAAAATCGCCGCGCACAGGGATCAAAGCCCCTGTGCGCGCCTTGTGATTCCAGTTCTGCAGATGCCGCTATGACCCCGTCAGATTGCCCATTCGAAGCCAGTCAACAAACCAGAGCCTTCCAATGCGAACAGCGCCGCGTCCTCATAGATGTGGAGGGTTTCGGCATCCAAGGACGTATCTTCCATGACGCGAAGGTCGACGCCCGTGTTGGTCAGGTTCTGATACCGCAGCGACGCCGGATCTTCCCCGTTGTAGGATGCCAGGCCTGCCAGCATATTCGGCGCGCTGCCGAAGCTCTGCGTGAACTGGAACGTGTCGAAATCCTCGTCCACGGCATCGTCTAGCATCCGAGCCTCGAACGGGTTGCCGTTCCAGCTGCCATTTCCGCCTTCGATGGCGAACCAGCCAACGGTTTCAACCGCATGTCCACCACCGTTCAGGGCCTCTTCCTCCTGAAGCGCGATGTTCATGCCGGTCCCAGTGATGTTGTCCTGACGCGTCACGACATAGTCCGCGCCGTTGTTCGTCTGGACCTGGCTCATCACCACCGGAGCGCTATCGAAAGCCGCGCCGAAGGTCAGACTTTCAAAGCCTGCGCTGGTCAGGAGGGCGGTGTCCATTTCGCCCGCGGCCAGGCGGGTGCCGTCTTCCAGCATCCAGGTCCCGGCTTCGATTGCCATCCATGAGAAGGTTTCGGCGATGTGCGTGCCGTCTTCGTTGTTGGGTTCCTGGATGTAGGCGGTGAAGGCGTTCGATGTGACGTCAGTAATCCGCACGATCGCGGGTTGCGAACCGACCTGAGACGCAGGCAACGCAAAGATCACCGGGTTGATGAAGTCATGCCCAAGGCTGATCGTGCCCGAAGCGTCGTTCAGCGTGGCCTGACCGATTGCGGCAATCACCGGGGCAAAGGCGCTGCCCTCGATCCTGCCGTCGCCTGTCAGCGCAATGAAGTCAACGATTTCGGTCGTGTGCGAAAGCTCTGGATCGAACGAGGTTTCTTCTTCCGCCGCGACGGTAAAGTCGGTTGCGGTGACGCTCTTGGTACGCGCGCTGGTCGGATCTTGGCCGAAAAGCGTGGACAACTGTGTCAGAACCGTTGGCGCACTGGCGAAGCTTTGGCTGAACGTTTCCGTATGGTTGGCGTTGCTGACAACCCGTCCGGTGTTTCCGACATCGAACAGCTCATCCTGAACGGCGCTGTCACCCGATTCCCAGGCTAGCCAGCCAATCCGTTCCGACGCGTGTGGCGTTGCCAGCAGGTTTTCTTCTTCCTGCATCGTCAGTTCAAAGCCAGTGGTGCTGGCGTTGGTCTGGCGCGTGGTCACCCAATCTGTGCCGTTTAGTGTCTGAACCTGGCTAAGGATCGCCGGAGTCGTGTCGAACTGACCGCGGCCAAAGCTGACCTGCTCAACGCCCTGCGGGCTGAGCTTGCTGCTTTCCAGCATACCGGCTTCGAACACGGTGCCATCCGACAACTGCCAGCGCCCGGCCTCGACCACCATCCACGACACCGTTTCAGGGGTATGCGACGAGGGCGTATTCGACGGCTCCTGCAAGCGCAGTTCAAAGTAGTCCCCCTCGACGGCAGAGATGCGGACGGCGACAGGTTCAGCCTCGTTTTCCGTCATCACACTTGCCAGAACCACCGGGTTGAGGAAATCATTTTCCAGATTGACGATCGTGGTCAGGTGTCTTGCGGAAACCGTGCCATATTCGGCAATAACCGGTTGTGACTTGCGTGCCGACAGCAGCCCACTTCCGGCAAGTGCGAGGAAATCAACATCTTCTGGTGTGTGGTTAATCTCAGCATCGGCCGAGGTTTCCTCTTGCGCAAACACGTCAAAACCAGTCCCGGTAACATTGTCCGCCCGTGCATAGGTTGGGTCGGCCCCGTCATAGCGCGACAGCGAGGTGAGAAGCTCAGGCGCCTCGGCAAACGGATCAGCAAAACTGCTCGTTACGCCAACGTGGTTCACGGTATCACCGGTTGCACCACTTTGGTATTGACGACCGTTCCAGGTGCCGCTGGCGCGTTCCATCGCCATCCAGCCAATGCTTTCCACACCATGAGACCCGGCGATCAGCGCCTGCTCTTCCTGCATGGTGATCTGCACACCATCATCATTGGCATCGCGCTGGCGGGTTATCACCCAATCGCTATCGTTGTCGGTCTGCACCTGGCTCAGCACGGCCGGGGTCTGGTTAAACATGCCCTCGGTAAAAAGCACGTCTTCAAAACCAGCCGTGCTCATCAGGTCACTGTCATAATTGCCGACCTCGATCCGGGTGCCGTCCTCCAGTTCCCATTGACCGGCTTCGATGGCGAGCCAAGACACCTCTTCGAAAGCGTGAATACCATTGTCAGAATTGGGTTCCTGCAGCGCGATCGAGAACTGGTTGTTCTGGATATCGCTGATCCGGACGATAACCGGTGCAGCACCTGAGGTGCTCGTCGTCTTGGCAAAAACGACCGGGTCCATGAATGTCCGGTCAAGCGATACGAGAGTCTCCAGATGCGACACCTGAACCGAGCCGGATTGCGCAATATCGTAGCTGAAGAAATCTTCACTCACCTGGTCACGGTTGATGCCCTGCAGCTCGATCATGGTACCGCCAAGTGAAATCAGCGCATTCCCATTGCGTTCTCCAACAGACGGCATGGCACCGAAATAGTCGATGTGAATCTTGTCGCGACCGACTTCGAAATCGGTGATCACATCATCGCCGCCGCTGCTCAGGTTATAGACAAACCGATCCGCGCCGCTGCCGCCGGTGAACGTATCGTCACCGCCGCGGCCTTCCAGGTCGTTGTCACCCGCGTCACCAACAATTGTATCGGAATACTCGGTGCCGATGATGTGCTCGAAATTTAGCAACTGAGCGATATCCTGATACAATTGATGTTCTTGTGCGGCCATGTCGATCCGCATTGCGGCTTCCGCCCGGCTGACGTCGAAAGTATCGACATCTGCGCCGCCATCGACATCGCCAATGTAAAAACCGTCAACCGCATAGATGGTGTCATTCCCTGCATCGCCCGCAGTCAGGTATACTGTGGAAACGCCAACTGCGGCGATGTGATCGTCACCTTCCCCCCCGCGCACGGTTTCGACATCAGAAGATATCTTTCTGATGTCATCGTCAAAGTCCGTCGCAATAAGAACATCAATGTTTTCAATTGTATCGGTCCCGTCTGGGCCCTCCACCTCCCCATCCCCCGGCACGGAGTATTCATCGAGCGTGACAGTGATCGGGCCGGTAGAGCCCGAGTAGTCAACCACGTTCACCTCACCTGCCCCGGCACCACCGTCCAGCCAGTCGTCACCCAGCCCGCCGATCAGCGTGTCATTACCGCCGTTACCGCGGATCGTATCGTTGAAGTCGGTGCCGGTCAGATGTTCGTCGTCGCCGTCGCCGATCAGGCTGATTTCGTCGGCCGGATCCGTGAACCCGGTCACGGTAAGCGCACCAAGATCGACCGTGGCCAGCGCATCGGCAAAAAGTTCGACCGCGTATTTGATATTCAGTCGTGCCCCACCGACGATTTCTGTGAAACCGGCGTTGAAGAACTGGTTGACATTGAACTGTGCGATCAGCCGATCAGTATAGGCACTGACTGTCGAAGACTGTTGCAGTTCGAACAACTCGAAGTCGGTCAGGCTGACAGGTCGGAAATCGCGCGGCACGCCTCTGTAAAAGTATCCGTCGGCCAGCAGCAGTGTATCGACATCCGCCCCGCCATCAAAAACGTCACCGGCGTTCAGCACGCTGGTCGTGGGTCCGACATCGATCGTATCGTTGCCAGCACCGCCGCGAACCGTATCCACACCGGTACCGGCCAAGGAGTCGCTGAGAATATCGCCACTGAGGAGATCGTCGCCCTGACCGCCTTCGATCGAGTTGCTGCGCCAATCGCCTCGCAGCGTGTCGTTGTGATCCGAACCGATAATGTCCTCGATGTTTCGGATGGTATCCCAATTGCTGCCGCTACTGCCGATGCGGGCGGTAAGAGAGTATAGGCTATTGAGATCGATGCTGTCTGCCGCGTCGGAAAAGTCGACAACATCGCGCAAGCCGCTCCCACCGTCGATATTTGCCCCACCAAAGCCGCCAAAGATGGTGTCATCGCCATCGCCACCGTTCAAGGAGTCTGCGCCGCCGTTGCCCCGGATCAGGTCATTGTTGTCACCGCCATCGATCACGTCGATCCCGGCATGACCGAACAGCGTATCATCCCCGCCCAGGCCATTCAGTTCGACGATTTCGACTTCGGACAGTTCGATCCTGAAATTGCCCAGGTTGAACCGTCGCAGGGTCAGGCCGCCGGTTTCATCGAAACCGACATTGTCGCCGTTCACCGCATCAAGGTTGGCGCGCAGGGTATCGTTGTTGTCGCCGCCGACAAACGTGTCCCAACCATCACCGTTGTTCCAGATCGCTAGATCGTTCCCAGCACCACCAAGAATCGTATCGCTGGAAGATCCGCCAAGCAGGGTGTCGTGGCCACCCCCACCACTGATCGAGTCGCTTCCAATGCCGCCATCAATGCTGTCGCGACCGGAATGGCCAATGACTGTGTCATTCCCGCCAAGAGCATTGATCTCGACCACCTCTACATCGGTCAGCGCAATCTGGAACGTGCCGCTGTTGTTGCGCTGGAAAATCAGGCCCGAGGTTTCATCGAACGAAACGTCATCCCCGAACCCGTCGGTCAGGGTCGCACGCAACGTATCTTCCTGAGTGCCACCGTCGAACGAATCCGATCCGTCGCCATTGGTCCAGATGGCAAGGTCGTCACCCGCGTCGCCAACCAGGCTGTCAACGCCCCTGCCGCCAATCAGCGTGTCGTTACCTGCGCCGCCAATCAGGGTATCGTTGCCACCAAAACCCATCAGAGAGTCGTGATCTGCACCTCCATCAATTCGATCCCGCAGCGAATGACCCCGAAGCGTATCATCACCGCCAAGCCCATTGAGTTCGATGTTTTCCACGCCAAGCAGAGTCAGCTGGAGCGGAGCAAGATTGCTGCGCTCAATCACCTTTCCAACGGTTTCGCTGACTGAAACGTTGTCGCCAGACCCGTCCGCAAGATTCGCACGAAAGGTATCGGTGTCTGCCCCACCGTCGATGGTTTCCGTGCCGTCGCCATCGCTCCAGATCAGCAGATCGTTGCCGCCCTCGCCACGCATCGTGTCGATGCCAAGGCCACCAGTGATCGTATCGTCACCCCCCCGACCTTCCAGAAGGTTGTCTTCGCCGTCGCCGGTGATCGAATCGGCAAGCGTCGTGCCGATCACGTTTTCGATTTCGTTTATGGAACCGATCAAGTACCCCCCGAGCAAATTGCGAACTTGCCCAGAAGCAAAGTCGATCGCCATACCGAAGTAAGCGAAACCACTTGCGTCGAACGTATCGGTTTCGGCGCCGCCATCGACCTCTCCGATTGCGTCGCTACCACCGAAAACGGCAATCGTGTCATTGCCTTCGTCACCTGCAGAGCGCGTCCCCACGCCGCCTGCGACGCTCATGAGTTGGATCAGGTCATCACCAAGCCCCGCCGACACCGTCGCTGGAAAATTGCCGTGCAGGAAGGTGTCGGAATTGCTGCTGCCCCAAACCACATTGAAACCATTAATGGAATCCGAGCCGTCAGCGCCTGAGACGGTGCCGTCCCAAAGGTCGACGTTCACGGGACCGATCGCGTTGGCATAGCTCAGCGTGTTTAAGCCAAACCCGCCAATCAACGTGTCGTCGCCAAGACCACCTTCGATCAGGTCATCGTCGGCCCCGCCGTCAATATAATCGTCAAGGCTGCTGCCGGTCAGCTGGTCGTTGCCGCCAAGACCATACAGCTGGAAGAATTCAATCTGGGTCGTCTGAAGGGTGAACAAGCTACCGTTGAACCGCTCCACATCCATGCCGGACCCGTTGGATTGAAGCGACACAACGTCGTCACCGCCGTTGTTCAGGTTTACCCGCAAAGTGTCGTCGTTCAGGCCGCCATTGATCGCGTCGTCGCCGTCACCATCATTCCAGATGATCAGGTCCTCGCCGGAACCACCAAAGATCGCATCAGCGCCGCCGCCGCCCGAGATGGTGTCGTTGCCTCCATCTCCATCGATGACGTTGGCCAAGCCATTGCCGGTGATGGAATCGCCAAGCTGTGTACCGGCGACATCTTCGAAGTTCAGCAGCGACGACACCTGTGGCCCGCCAGCGCCCAGCACTTCGTGCTCGCCACCAGCAAGGTCAAGTCGCATACCATAGGCTGTCTGCGCGCGGGCATCGAACAGGTCGTGGTTGTCGCCCCCGTCAACGTCGCCGACGAAGTAACCGTTGACCGCAAGAATCGTATCGTTGCCCGAGCCGCCCTCCGACAGGGTTTGACCCGCCAACCCGATGGCAAACATCGTGTCGGCACCGATACCTGCGTGGATCGTGGAACCGGTTTCGCTGGTGAACGTATCGTCGTGATCACTGCCAAGAACCACTTCGAAGTCCGAAATCGAATCGGTCCCGTCTGCACCCGTCGCCACACCGGACTGAAGGTTGACAGTCACCGCACCGCTGGCGTTCACATAACTGACGGTGTCTTGGCCGTCCGTGCCACCGTCAAGGGTGTCGTCGCCCAAACCGCCTTCGATGAGATCATTCCCGCCATTGCCCAGGATGCTGTCGCGGTCGACAGAACCGATGATCGTTTCGAAAATGGTACCCCCGATGACAGAGACGTAGTCGTTCTCCAATCCCCAGTCATTGAAGCCATAGCCCGACATATCAAGCGAGGAGACGGCATTATCCATCACGATTTCCAGCACGTCCTGCGTGCGCCCGGCCCCGTTCGCCCCGTCGATCAACAATGTCGATGACAACTCAGTTGAAGAGTCGGTTTCCTGGACGCTCAGGCTCAGTTTCAAGACAGACCCAGCGGCCAGCCCGGAATAGTAGTCGAACTCGATCTCTTCGATCGATCCCAGCTGCACGCGGGTCGAGCTCATATCCGTGGTATTCGAAACAAGGATCTTGTCGTCACCTGCGCCGCCACGCAACGTATCAAAGGCGGAACCAGACCCGGCCACGACAAACGTGTCGTTGCCGTCGTTGCCCTCGATCGAATCCTGGATCGAAGAGCCGGTAAAGGTTTCGGCGCTTCCGTCCCCGATGATATAAATGTAGTCGTCGCTGCCCGAAGTATCGAAGCCAGAAATCGCAACGCCACTCAGGTCCACCGTCGTCGCAGTGTCCATATAGAGCTGCAGGATATAGTCCAGCGTGGTGTGGCCATAGCCAAAGATCTCGCTAAAGCCAGACCCCGTCCACTGGTTGACGTTCATCTGCGCGATCAGGTCACCAGACGCGGGCGTTCCGTTCTCCCGGAACACGATCTGTTCCAAAGACGTCAGGGTGACGTTCCGGAAATCCTTGGTGTGAGGCGCAGAGCCGTTCACCCACAGGGTATCGACGCCCGATCCGCCGTCATAGATTTCACCTGCAACGATGTGATCTGAGGAGTTGCCGGGGCGCAGCGTGTCGTTGCCGATGCCGCCGCGCAGCGTGTCCTGCCCGCCGTCCCCGACAAGGCTGTCGTTGCCATTCGCCCCGTCGATGGAGCTGTCGAGGTCGCCACCATAGACGGTGTCGTTGTTGCTAGAGCCAAGGAAGTCTTCAAAATTGCTGATCGAGTCGCCGGTCGCATCACCGCCGCCGGCGGTGTTGTTTTCAAGATTGACAACCACGCCGGCAATTGAGTTTTCATAGCTCAGAACATCATGGGTGCCGCCGCCGCCATTCAGCGAATCCGACCCTGTACCGCCTTCGATCGTGTCGTTGCCGTTGGCACCAAGGATCGTGTCATTGCCCGATCCACCGGACAGGATGTCGGCATAGGTCGATCCGCTCGGGTCGGCTTGTGTGTTGCCATAGATCCGGTCAGCGCCGCCGCCGCCGTTGATCGTGTCGGTGGACAAGCCGCCCTCGATGGTGTCGCGGACGCTGGAACCGATGATCTCTTCGTAGCCGCCTGAACCGTAGATGCGGAACCCATCGTTGATCCCGCTCAAGCCGCTGATCGTCAGCCCGGACAGGTCGATATCCTGACCCGAACTCAGGAAGATCTCGGTGATGAACGCACCGGTGTGGGTTTCGGCGGTGACGTTGTCGAACGCCCACTGAGAACCGGTAAACTGGGCCGACACAACCGCGGTGCCGGTGTACTGCGTGTCATAATACAGCCGCTCCAGCCCGCTGACCGTTGTGTTGCGGAAATTGAACGTGCCGCTGCCACTCGGGAAAATCTGCAACACGTCATAGTTGGCGCCGCCGTCATAAATCTCTCCGGATACGACGTCGTTGCTGCCGGAATTGTAGATTTGCAGCCAGTCATTCCCGGCCTCGCCACGCAACGTATCCCGACCTTCGTCACCTTCCAGCGTGTCGCCGCCGGTCCCGCCGTAAAGCTCGTCGTCGCCGGTTCCGGCGTTCAAACGGTCGCCGCCGTCCGACCCGATCAACAGGTCATCCCCGGCATTGCCGTTCAGAGTGTTGTTGTTTTCGTTCCCGATCAGGATGTCGCCAAGGCTGCTGCCGGTGCCGACCTCGATATTGGTTTGGTGCGCCGCAGTGGCATACAGATCCGCAACGATGTAATATCCGCCAATATCGGCGACGCCGAAGTTGTTGAATACGCGGCTGCCGAACCCGCCGGCGTGCCAGTCATCCAGCAACAGATCGTTGCGCAACTCGCTGGCCGTGGCCAAAGGCAACAGCGTGTTGAAATAGGTCGAGCTGTTCAAAGTGTTGATGATCGACGTCACATGCGCGGGATCGCTGCTCTGATTCAGCGTAGCGTTGTTCAGGTTGATCAGGGCATGCTTGCTGCCGGAATACTTGATCTCGTCCGTGCCGCCGGTGTCATGGATGGCATAGAACGCCCGACCGATCGACACCGTACCATTGCTGCCGTCACGGTCCAGTGCTGTGGCCCCCGGATCGGTCAGGGTGTAGGTGGTGTTGGTGGAATTGTGCCCCGACGATCCGTAAAGATAGAAGAACCCGGCAAAATCCAGCACCATCGGTGTGACGGCAAGGCCAAAGGCGCTGCTGTTGTTGTTGATCTCCAGGCCCGCGCGTTCATAGGACATGATCGTGTAACGATCATTGTCCAGAACGTTTTCCCCTGCACCTGTGTTGTTGTCCGTTGTCCAGGTCCCGGTACCGTTGCCGCCATCATGCGGATGGCCAAAGCCAAGCGCGTGCATGATCTCGTGCATCGTGGTGTGCAACCGGTTCGAGCCACCGCCCACTTCGGGATCCGTCGACATGGCAAGTTCATTGCCGCTCGTGCCATTGGAATTTTCCAGCGTACCCAGATGCACGAAGGTTTCGAAGATCTCGCTCGCGGTCTGGGTTGCCTTGGGGTTGTTGCCGGGAAATTCGCCTCGGCCGAAAGCGTCGTAGTCGCTGAACGCCATCAGCTTGATGTCGGTCGCATTATCGGTGAACCCGGACGATTCCGAGAAAAGCAGACCAGAGATGTCTTCGTACAGGTTGAACGCATAGCGGATGTCAGCGCGCAGTTCGACGAGGTTGTTGCCGTCACCGGTGCCGCTTTCAAGGTTCTGGTGTGTTGCAGAAGATCCCTTGTTCGTAAACGACACGCCATTCGCGGTGAAGTGGGTCCATTCAGCGGCGCTGCCATCAGACATTGCCCAGGTCAGACTGGGTGTCGAGGATTCATCCCACTTGTTCGGGCCCACGATGCCAGCAATCAGGGTATTTCCCGGCGACGGGTTGGCCTGTGTGGCAGAGTCTCCGTAGATGTCCGAACCGCCGTCGGAAGCGCCCGAATAGCAGTAATAGCAGCAACAGCCGGCAATTTCGTCCAGCGGCTGTGACTCGGCGGAATCGCCCACTGCGGCCATCAATGCCTGCGCGCTGGCCACCTGTTGTTCTTCCAGAACCGCTGCCGATGCGGTTTCGGAAAAGCTGATGTGCCAGACTTCCGGGCTGTCAGCCTGGGCGTAGGCGGCCGCGTGTGTCGTGACCTGCGCGGAAAGGGCCGCCACGGCATCGCCGGATTGGTGCGTATCCTGGACCTGCTGCAGCGATGTGGCGTTGGCTGCGGCGCGCAAGGGCTGCGCCATGTCCGCCTGACCATCATCGACGGTATCCACGTCTTTCTGAACCGCCACTGTCTGCGGAACCGATGGCTTGGCAGGTGCCGGGTCTGCCGCCGCATCTTCGGTTTCGGATTCGGTTTCGGATTTGGTTTCGGCTTGATCGCCTTGCTCACCCTGATCGGTTTGCGCTTTGGCAGCGTCCGCCTGCTCTGCGCTGCCTTCGCCGGTTTCTTCGTCTTCCGATGGCAGAACTGCCATCTCGTCTTCCGGGTCTTCGACTGCAACGAACTTGGTCGGAAAAGCAGAAAGTTCGGTCGGCAGGAACGGAACGGGCAGAATCAGAAAGCGGAATTGTCTCTTTCTCGGGATGTCATTCGGCAAGACGTAAACTCCAGAAACGTGAAAGGCGTGGGTAGAAATGTGGAAATGGTATGCGAAACTCGGCATCATTGATACCCCAGAATAAGGCGCTGTGGATATTTGCGGGTTTTCCAAAGCAACCGCGGTAAGAGTTGGGCAGCGAACAAGCAGCGGCTGGTGGCTTTCAACTTATGCGTGCTGTTAATTCTCCAAACACCCCAATAGGTGAATGCCCGGGAATCATGCACCCGGCCCTCACCCCGTTTGCAACCGTTCACGCTTGACGCACCGTGACTGTCGTGCGCCTGTCGCATCAACGCCCCCACGGTCAGAGAGCGTCACGTGCCGCACACCCAAGCCTTTCCTGCCACACGCGCGTCGCACCGATGACCGCCCGGCTTGTGCCATATGTCCCCGCGATCGGTCTGGGGATCACACAGATCGTCGGATATGGCGCGTTGATGTATGCCTATGCAGTGCTGCTTCCGCACATGGCGGACGATCTGTCGATGTCGCTTTCGACGGTGTTTGGCATCCTGTCTCTGGGCCTGTTTTTCGGCGGGCTGCTGTCGCCGATATCGGGCACATTGGTCGACCGCTATAGCGGGCGCTGGGTGATGACGCTGGGGTCTGTCGCGGCAGCGGCCGCGCTGATGCTGCTATCGCAGGTCACCGGGCCAAAGGGGCTGTTCGCAGCGATCCTGTTTGCCGAAGGCGCAGGGATGTTCGTACTTTACAACGTCGCGTTCGCGTCCCTGACGCGGTTGGACAGCGACGTGCCCGCCCCGCGCGCGATTTCCATTGTCACGCTCTTCGGTGGCGTCGCATCGACGATCTTCTGGCCGCTGACACTGACGCTGGACGGCTGGCTGGGCTGGCGCGACAGTTGGCTGGTGCTGGGCGCGATGGTGCTGCTGATCTGCGTGCCGATCCATTTTCTGGTTCTGCGCGGCCCGGCCCAGGACATCGGAGTGGGGCGCACCGGAAAAAGCAATGACTGGCCCGAGCTGACCGGCAAAGCCCGACGACAGGGCATGCTTTGGATGATGGTATCGTTTATCTGGTCCGGCTATGTCCCCGGCGCCATCATGGCGCTGTGGGTGACCAACGTTCAGGACCTGGGCCACACCGCCGCCGCGGCAGCCTTTGCCGGGGCGGTGATCGGGCCTTTCAAGACCGTCGGCCGATTTTTCGAGATGCTGGTCAGCCGCAACATGTACCCGATGGTGACCTATGTTCTCAGCCTTGGGCTGATGGGTTCGGGGCTGGTGGTCATCCTGACCTTTGGGTTCAGCTTTGCAGGCATGGTGACCGCTGCGGCGCTTTATGGCATGGGCGACGGGATCAAGACGATCGCACGCGGCACACTGCCGCTGGCCCTGTTCGGGGCCAAAGGCTATGGCACGCGTCTGGGCTGGATCGCCTTCGTGTCGATGGCGGTCAATGCCTCTGCGCCCTTTGCTTTCGCCTGGGCGACGCAGGTATTTGGTGGCTGGTGGTCCTTTGCCGCGATGTTGGCCTGCCTGTGCGCGGCAGTGCTGACCTATCTGCTGATCCCCGACCCCCGCAAAGCGGGTGTCTGAGAATCTTCCCCTCTGCGGTTTTTTTCGGCGTAACCCCACAATAAACAAGCCATTTCTGTGTGATGCGTAGATCCGAAACCGGTTTTGGAATACCAATTGGGGGAAAGCCGGCTAAAAGGGTCACGCGAAAAATGACCAAGAAACTGAAAGATCAGGTCCGAGCGATCCTGTACCGGGTCTATCCCAGTCTGGACTGCGATGCCCTGACAGACGCGGTGATCGACGCATTCTGGCCCTGGGGAACCGCCCCGCGCAAACGTCAGCGCCAACCCAGCAACAACCTGTGGTCCCAGCGTGACGCGGTGCTGATCACCTATGGCAATTCGCTGCTGGACGGGGTGCACAAGCCGCTGGACCTGCTGCACGATTTCCTGCTGCGACGGCTGAAGGGCGTGGTCAACGGCGTCCATATCCTGCCATTCTTTCCCTACACCTCTGACGATGGGTTTGCCGTCACCGATTTCCGCAAGGTCGATCCCGCGTTGGGGGACTGGCCCGATATCGAACGGATCGGCAACGATTTTCACCTGATGTCCGATCTCGTCCTGAACCACGTGTCCAGCCAGGGCACGTGGTTCAACGCATACAGACAAGGGCAGGAACCGTACGACAAGTTCTTTTTCGAAGCCTCGCCCGACGATGACCTGTCCGCCGTGGTGCGTCCGCGCACCACACCGCTGCTGCAAGAGGTCGAGACCAGCATGGGCAAGCGCCATGTCTGGTGCACCTTCAGCCATGACCAGATCGACCTGGACTACTCGAACCCTGACGTACTTCTGGAAATGCTGCGCATCGTGCGCCTGCACGTCGACAAGGGTGTTCGGATCATCCGTCTGGATGCGGTGGCTTTCCTGTGGAAAGAGGTCGGCACGCCGTCGATCCACATGCCGCAGACCCATGCCATCATCCAGTTGATGCGCCTGCTGGCGGATTTCGCGCACGAAACGGTAATATTGCTGACCGAAACCAACGTGCCCAAGGCCGAAAACCTCAGCTACTTCGGCCAGTCGAACGAAGCGCATTCTATCTATAATTTCCCGCTGCCGCCGCTGATCCTGCATGCGATGCTGTCGGGGTCGTCGCGCTATTTGCGGACCTGGCAGGCTGCGATGCCACCCGCACCGCCGGGCTGCGCCTATCTGAATTTTTCAGCCAGCCATGACGGTATCGGGATGCGCCCGGCCGAAGGCCTGCTGCCCGATAGCGAAATCGTGCGGATGATCAACACCGTGCAATCGCAGGGCGGCTTGGTGTCGATGCGATCGCTGCCCGATGGCGGCCAGTCTGTCTATGAACTGAATTGCGGGTTCTTTCCGGCTATGGCCCGCACCTTTGGTGGAGAAACCGACCTGCATGTCGAACGGTTCATCGCATCGCAAACAATCGTGATGTCCCTGGAAGGTGTGCCAGCGTTCTACATCCATTCGATGCTGGCCACGCCCAACGATCACGACGGCGTCGAACGGCGCGGCATGAACCGGGCGATCAACCGGCACCGTTGGGACTATTCCGATCTGACCAGGCTGCTGGACGATCCTTCAACCCAGCACGCCCGGGTGCTGGGCGCGCTGTCGGACCGGTTGCGGGTGCGTGCGAAACAACCCGCGTTCCACCCCAACGCTACGCAGTTCACACTGCCGCTTGAGGAACGTGTCTTCGGCATCTGGCGGCAATCACATGACAGGCGGCAATCCATCTTTGCCCTGCACAATGTCAGCCCCGACAGCGTCGAGGTTCCTTGCGAGACCCTGAACCTGATCGCTGACGAAAACTGGACGGACCTGTTGAGCGGCGACATCATCGCCAGCGCAGGCACGATCCAGATGCACCCGTATCAGTGCCGCTGGGTGACGAATCTGCCCCACGAAGCCTAGCTGACAAAGGGTTTCGCGGCGAATTCGGCCGCGTCCTGCGATACGGCCGAACGGAGGTCTGAAAAGACAGTCGGATCGGCGGCGTGAACACGGTTCCAGTTCGGGATGAACGGGCTTTCGTGCGGGTTTTCCAGAAAGGTCTGACCCGCGTTCATGATGTTCTCGGCAAACATCTCGATCGTGCGCTCTTCGGCATGGCGATCCAGAATCAGGCCATTCATTGTTGCGTCGTTGGCATAAACCTCCAACAGGTCCAGCGCCCGGCGATAGTAGGTTGCCTTGAGCGTGCGGAAGGTGTTCGGCGTGAACACCGTTCCCTCGGCCGCCATCTTGCGGAAGAGCGCCTTGCAGATATCGGTCGACATCCGGTTGAGCCCGGTCCTGGCATCCTCTTGGCTGACTTGCTGGTGTTTGTGGTCATAGACGTCCGCGACTTCGACCTGGCACACTTGGTGCCGGCCAAGGTTGCGCCATGCCTCTGACAAGACTCCGATTTCCAGACCCCAATCCGACGGCATGCGCAGATCCGGCAGCATGGTGGTGCGCAGCGCCACCTCGCCCGACAATGGGTAACGGAAGCTGCGCAGGTAATCGAGATAGTCGTGGTCCCCCACCACTTTCTTCAACGCGATCAACAGCGGGCTGACCAGCAGACGCGACACCCGCCCGTTCAGTTTTCCTTCGCCGATGCGGGCATAGAAGCCCTTGGACAGTTGGTAGGAAAAGCTGGGGTTGGCCACCGGATACAACAGCCGCGCCAGCATTTCGCGATCATAGGTCAGGATATCGCAATCGTGCAGCGCCATGACCGAGGTGTCGGCGCACGCGATCAGATAACCGATCGCGGTCCAGACGTTCTTGCCCTTGCCCAGTTCATGCGGTCCAAGGCCCAGTGCCTCCAGCTTGGCATCCAGGGCCTGCATCCGCGGGGAGTCGTTCCAGATGACGACGTGATCCTGCGGCAGAACCGAAAAGAAATCCTGCGCCATGCGAAACTGGTCTTCGCTCGCACGGTCCAACCCGATGATGATACGGTGCAGATAGCGGACCTTCGACAGTTCTTTCAATATGTTCCGCAGCGCCGGACCTTCCAGCTCGGAATAGAGCGCGGGCAAGAGCAGGCTGATCTTTCGCGTCTGGGCATAGCTTTCAAGTTCGTATTCCAGCTCTTCCAGCGGACGACAGCGCAAGTTGTGAAACTGGGCGATATTGCCGTTCTGATGAAAGTCGGTCATGCGTGCCTGTCCTTTTGTTCATTCCGGGGCCGCGACCCTGGATACAGCATCCAGAACCGCGATATTCCAGCCTTCGGGGCCGGGGGCGTCGGTGCGCAAAATCCGCCCATCTGCCTCGCCACTCAGCGGGGGCAGTGGCGGGGCATGGTCGTTGCGAACGATGATCCCAAGATCGGCGCTCTCCAGCATTTCCCGATCATTGGGCGCGTCGCCCAGCGCGATGGTCACCGTTGCCGCCAGTTCCGTGGCGATGTCTTGCATCGCATCTGCCTTGGTCCGTCCAAACGAGAGTGTCAGGAACCGCCCGCCCCACCGGGCGGCAATCCCGTGCGCAGCAAGGGCCGCGACGAACGCGCGTTCCTGATCGTCGGTGCCGGTCCAAAGGCCCGGTTCGGAATGGCAACGCTGGCGGGCAAGCGTTGCCGCCCGCGCCGGAAGGCCGGTGATCTGCGAGAGCTCTGATGCGTCCATGTCGCCGAAGCCGCGAAATGGCTCGGACACACTGCGCGGTATGCTGTTCAGAACGGCCCTGATCCGGCGATATGCGGCATCGCTGTCGCCATCCTTTGCGCCGGGACGAAAAACGCCTGCGCCGTTTTCGACGATTGCCGGGGTCGCGCCAAGGCCCAGTTCCGTGTGCAACGGCGCGACCTCTGCCGCTGTCTTGCTGGTTGTCAGGATCAGCGGAATGCGCTGCACCCGCAGGGCGTTCAACGCCGGTGCAGCAGCAGCATAAGAGTACGTGTCGTGGTCCAGCAATGTTCCATCGAGATCGGTAAACACCACAATGGTCATTCGGCAGCCCCGTCTGTCAGGGTTGCCCGGGGCCGGTTCGGGCTACGGTTATGGTGGCTGGTGTTTATCATCCCCGCGTCCATTGTGTTCCGGCAAACCGGCAAGGGCAAGGTTCCGACGCCCGTTCCGACCGTTTCGCACAGCATAAGGTGAAAGCCTGTGCAGTTCGCGGCTCCTGAGAATCGGCCATCAGCGCTGCGGGAACGCCGCACCCACAATACAACGCCCACTGGGCACGACAGGAACAATGGCCCTCCGCGCGAGGCGTCGTTAACCTTTTGAAGACAATCAAACCCCCGAAACGCCAGATTTTGCCTTATTTCAGCCCGACTTGCCGCATTTTCGTCAAGTTTCGCCAAGTTGTGTTAACGGTTTCGTATGCGGGTCATCGGGCCCGATGGGTTTTGCAACGCGCTGGAGTAATTTTAATGGCTGCGACACTTGGAAACGACACGCTGGTCGGCACGCCTGTGGGTGATGTGATCGAAGCGTTGGAAGGCAACGACGTGGTCAACGGGCTGGAGGGCAACGACACCCTGGATGGCCAGGCGGGTGATGACACCGTCAGCGGTGACTTGGGCGACGACTGGATCAAAGGCGAAGAAGGCCGTGACCTTCTGCTGGGCGGCGAAGGCGATGACACGCTCGAAGGCGGCCTGGACGACGACACCATGGATGGCGAAGCCGGCAATGACCTGATGCTGGGCGGCGAAGGCGACGACTGGATGAAAGGTGAAGACGGCAAGGACACCATGGATGGTGAAGCCGGAAATGACACCATCGAAGGCGGCCTCGACGACGACTGGATGAAGGGTGAGGACGGCAAGGATCTTCTGCTGGGCGGCGAAGGCAATGACACGCTTGAAGGCGGCCTGGACGACGACACCATGGATGGCGAAGCCGGCAATGACCTGATGCTGGGCGGCGAAGGCGACGACTG
>NZ_JAYLLH010000022.1:0-31359 GCF_035818635.1 Mesobacterium hydrothermale
GATGAAAGGTGAAGACGGCAAGGACACCATGGATGGTGAAGCCGGAAATGACACCATCGAAGGTGGTCTCGACGACGACTGGATGAAGGGTGAGGGTGGCCGCGACCTCATGCTGGGCGGCGAAGGCAATGACACCATGGACGGTGGCGTTGGCAATGACACCATGGATGGCGAAGCCGGCAACGATTTGATGCGCGGCGGACGCGGCAACGACTGGATGCGCGGTGAAGCCGGGAACGACGTGATGTTCGGCGGTGCGGGCATCGACACCATGGCAGGGGGCCTTGGCAACGACATCTACTATGTCAACAGCATGGCGGATGTCACAAAAGAAAATGCCCGGGAAGGCTGGGACCAGGTCTTCTCGTGGTCGTCCTATGCTCTGCGCCAGCACAGCCAGCACACCGAAGTGCTGCGCCTTCTTGGCACCAGCGACAACTCTGGCACCGGCAACGGACGTGACAACTATATCTATGGCAACAGCGGCGACAACCTGTTGAACGGCGCCATGGGCAATGACACGCTTGTCGGCGGCGATGGCAACGACACTTTCAAGGACGACAAAGGTATCGAACGCATGGTCGGCGGTCGGGGAAATGACACCTACTATGTCGACAACTCAAACGACAAGACGATCGAATATGCCGGAGGCGGGTATGACCGTGTCTTTGCGTCGGTCAGCTATTCCTTGCGCGACAGCAGCCAGCATACCGAGAACCTGATCCTGACCGGAAGCGACAATATCAACGGGACCGGCAACGGTCGGAACAACGTCATTGTCGGCAATGACGGTGACAACGTTCTGGACGGCGCCTTTGGAAACGACACTTTGAACGGCGGGGCAGGCAACGACACCTTGATCGGGGGGCCCGGAAACGACACGCTGGAAGGTGGTAGCGGTATCGATACCTTCGTCTTCACGGGCGCGTCCGGCGTGGATCGGATCACCGATCTGGAAGTCGGGACCGATATCATTGACCTCTCGGCCCTGGGAGCAACCGTAGTCACTTGGAGCGCGGCCGGTACCGGGGTCGAGATGCTGGTGGATGGCGTATTGATCGCTACGATCGATGGTGTTTCCCCAGTCGATCTTGATCCGATGGACTTCATCTTGTGAAGTTCAACCTAGCCGGGCCGGCCATTTCCGGCGCATGATCCAAGACAAATTCAACAGGCCCGTCGGTTCGGCGGGCCTGTTTCACATGTCGTGGTCAAAACACCTTTTGCCGATCATCCCTGCCTTTCGGGCACCATCACGCGCATCCCGTCCAGTTCCGGGGTCAAAGTCACCTGACACGACAGGCGAGAGGTTTCCTCGTCTGGCTCAAAGGCGAAATCCAGCAGGTCGGCTTCGTCCTCTGCCTTGCCTGGAAGCTTTCCGATCCAGTCGCGGTCGACGTAGACGTGACAGGTCGAACAACTGCATGCGCCGCCGCATTCGGCCAGAATGCCCGGTATGTTGGCGGCACGCGCGGCCTCCATCAGGGAAATGCCGGCGCGGGCCGTGGTGGTGATTTCCTGTCCGTCAGACGTTACAAAGCTTAGCTTGATCATCATATGTCTTTCATCAGGCGGCTTTTTGCGCCGCAAGGGGTAGGGATCTCAGCGTCACGGCCGGATCGGCCAATGCCGCGGCCAAAGGCGATTGCCCGGCCTCGATCAAGCGTTTACCGGTCATGTAGGCGCGGGGGTCGTTCATCGCGTCCACCGCCAGCAGATCGGGTCCACGGAAATACCAGTGGCTTTGTGATCCCGGCTTGTCACCAGGCCGCACGATGACGCGGTCATAACCTGTGTTCAGCCCGGCGATCTGCAACTTGGTGTCATATTGGTCCGACCAGAACCAAGGTTGCGCGACATAGGGCTGATCGCCGCCCAGCATGGTGGCCGCTGTCGCCTCTGCCTGATCAATCGCATTGGGCACGCTTTCCAACCGGATGCGCTGCCCTTTCCAGGGAAAGGATGCGCAATCCCCGGCGGCGAAGATGCCCGCATGGCTGGTCCGGCCCAGGGCGTCGACCTTGATGCCGTTGTCGATCTCGAGTCCGGCGGCGTCGGCCAGGGCCACCGACGGGCGCACCCCGATCCCGCAGATGACGAAATCGATGGACAGATCGGTACCGTCCGAAAGGGTTGCGTTCAAGGCACCGCCCGATTGCTTCAGCACCTTCAAGCCGCAGCCTTCCCGGATATCGACACCATGGCCGGCGTGCATCGCCTTGATCCAGGCGGCGGTTTCCGTTGCGGCAACACGGGCCAGGATACGCGGCGCCATTTCCACCAGCGTCACGACCAGCCCGCGCTTGGCGGCAACCGCCGCCGCCTCCAGCCCGACATAGCCGCCACCGACGATCAGCACCCGGCGGCCGAGGTCAAATTCCTGCGCCATCGCATCGGCATCGGCAAGCGACCGCATTGTATAGACCCCCGGCAGGTCACCTCCCATCGCTGCGGGCAGTCGGATTGGTTCGGCCCCGGTGGTCAGGGCGATCTGATCCGCCTGCACCTTCGTACCGTTCGACAGGAAAACTGTACGATCTCCCGGGTCGAGCGCTGTCACCTGCGTACCGGTGATCAACTCGATCCCCTGATCGGCATAGAAGCTTTCGGGCCGCAGGAACAGACGGTCCAGTTGCAACTCTCCCAGCATGTATTTCTTGGACAGGGGCGGACGTTGGTAGGGGGCAACCGGCTCTGCCCCGTATAGCGACAGCTTGCCGTCAAACCCCAGCGCGCGCAGCTTGACCGCCAGCGCAGACCCGGCCTGGCCTGCGCCGATCACGACGATATGGGACATGTCAGAACCTTCCTTGACGGGACCGGCGCACGACCAGTGGCGTCCGCCGGACCAGGATCAATACATCTTGTACGGCAGGAACTTGCCGTCGAGCACGATCTTTACGCGGTCGCCCGCCGGGTTCGCCTCGCGAGAGATGTCCATCGTGAAGTCGATGGCCGACATGATGCCGTCGCCGAATTCCTCTTCGATCAGGGCCTTCATCGTGGTGCCATAGACGTTCACCACTTCGTACAGGCGATAGATCAGCGGATCGGTGGGCACGGCGGTCGGCAGCGAGCCGCGATAGGGCACGGTCATCAGCAGCGCGGTTTCTTCGTCCGAGAAGTTCAGCTTGAGCGCGTTGCCAGCCTTTTCGATCTGGTCTTTCGAGAGGGAAATCTGGCCCATCAGCGCGGCGGTGACCCATTCCTTGGACTGGCCCACGGCGGCGGCCACATCAGCCCATTTGATATCGTTGAAGGTCTTGTGAGCGATGATCTTTTCGGTCAGTTCAGCACGGGTGGTCATGTCTGGGTTCTCCGTTATTGACATGGCAAGGCAGGGACGGCGGGCGCGCTATGCACCCGTCCGCTAGGCCTGTTGGGAAAAGGGCTTCGGGTCTGGGAAACGGCCGTCAGGCCGTTTCCATCTGGTCGATCAGCATCCGAAGATGTTTCGTTGCCGGGGTCACGATGCCGACGAAATAGGCCTCGCGCAGGCGGCGCTGCGCGGCCCCGCGGGTGACATAGCCGCGTGCGCCCATGTGCAGCTGCGCCCAGTGCGCAGCCTTCATTGACAGCTCTCCGCCCGCCAGACGGGCCTTGAGCACCCGCAGATAGAAGGCGTCGGACAGGTCATAGGGCGTCTTGGCCATTTCCAGAACGTCTGTCACCAGTGCGTCATATTCCGCGCGCAAATCGCTGGCCTGCACTTCAAGGTACTTGTTGACGTGACCCAGCGGCGCTTCGACCTGTTCGATCAGTTCGATGCAGTTTTTCACGATGCCTGCGGCCATCCCGCATTGCAGCAGGGTAAATCCGGGGCGGATGCGCTGGATGAAATCGCCCGCTGGGTCCCCCAGCACATAGGCGTCGGGAACGAACACGTCACGGCATTGCACGTTGCAGGTGGCGGTGCCGCCCATGGCGACAAATTCGTGGTCAAGCTTCAGCTTGATACCGTCCCAGGCGGCGTGGAAAATCGCCATGACGCGTTTGGGCGCGTCTTCGCCCTCCACGTCGACGTGGAACATGGAGCCGAAATAGCCGTCTTCGACCAGGTTCGAGACCCAGGGCAACATGCCCTTGACCTTGTAACCGCCATCGACCCGCACGCCTTTCAGGCGCATCGGTTCGATCTGGCCCATCGCCTTCATCGGGTTCGACATGCCAGTACCGCCCAGAGCGTCGCCCTTCAGGACTTTCGGCAGGACTTCGGCCTTCAGTACGTCGCTGTCCGAGGACGCGATGTACCAGGCCAGCGTGTCCTGGCACCACACGCAAAAGCCGGTCGACAGGCATTCCTCGGATGCCCGCGCCATCGCAAGGATCGCATCGGTCAGATCGACATTGCCGTCGATGCCCCCGCCATGGGTGCTGTAGGCGCCGGCCTTGCCATACGCGCGCATGATATCTTCGGGGTAGATCCGCTCTTCGTCGATCTTGATGACGATCGAGGCCAGATCCTCGCGGGAAATTCGGTCGATTTCATCAAAGTCATAAGCGGTGAGGGACGTTGCCACGTTCATCTCGGGATTCCTCGTCATAGGTGGGAGAGCAGGCCGCGCCCGCGCGCGTTCCGGGCGCGGCCTGAAGGCTTGGATCAGACGCTTTCAGCGACCATGTTGACCGGGCGCGAGAAGGTGTTGAACACCGGCGACCACTGGATCACGTGGGCGATCAGGGCGTCGATTTCTTCCTTCGGACAGTCGGCTTCCATATCGACCTTGATGCGCACATCAGTGAAGCCGACCGGTTTTTCGGACGTATCGCCGGTGCCCCATACGGCGGTGATGTTCAAATCACCTTCCAGTGCCAGTTCCAGCTTTTGAACCGTGATGCCACGGGCAACGGCATTTGCGTGCAGACCGACGGCCACACAGGACCCCAAGGCGGCCAGCGACGCCTCGGACGGGTTCGGGGCGGTGTCGTCACCCAGCAGCGCGGGTGGCTCGTCCACGATGTAGGGTTCGAGGTTGCGGATATAGTTCAGGTGGCGGAAGCGACCTTCGGCGACGGTCTTGCACGACAGTGTCTTGATCGCCTGGGGGTTTTCCTTGCCCTTTTCGATCAGGGCATTCAGCCCGGTCTTGTCGATGGGTTCCAGGCCAGCAAGGCAGCCAGTCAGGGCGGTTGCAGGTTCAGACATTGGGTATACTCCTCTGGTTTGTCTGGATCAGGTCAGTGCGCGGTGTCGCGCACCCAGTTGAATTTCTTGATGGCCTGCATGCAGAGCCAATCGAGGGTGAAGCCGATCAGGCCGATCACCACGACCACGGCACCCAGCCGGGCATAGTCCAGCGTGTCGCGGGCATCGTTGATGGCGTAGCCAAGCCCCGAGGTGACGCCGAGGTATTCAGCAGGGACCAGCACCACCCAGGCCACACCCAGCGCCAGCCGGATACCCGTCAGGACATCAACAGCGATGGCCGGCAGGATGACGACGAACAGCATGTGGAACGGGTTGGCACCAAGATTGCGGGCCACCTTCAGCCAGCTGGGGTCGATGCGGCGCACCCCTGCAGCGGTCGAGAACAGGATCGGCCAGATCGCGGCCACCCCGATCAGGAAGACAATCGCCCCGTCCCAGGTGTCATAGACCATCACCGCGATGGGCATCCACGACAGCGGGGAAATCATCCGCAGGAACTGAAACGGCACATTGGTCAATTCCCGCAGCCAGGGGATACGGCCGATGGCGATGCCAACCGGCACCCCCAACGCGGCTGCGATCCCCAGACCCGCCCCGACGCGATACAGCGACGGGCCGGACATGGAAAACACCTCGCCTGTTCGCAGGATGTCCCAAAGGGCCGCCAAAGTTGGCGCTGGGGCGAAATCGGCAAAGGCGAACAGGTCGTCGTTGTTCGCAACGGCCCAGCCACCCAGCCACCAAAGGCCCAGCAACATGGCGATGCCCAGCAGCCCGAAGGCATGGCCACGCAGGCGGCCAAGCTTCGGCAACGTCAGTTTGAAACCTTGGGTGTCCGGGATCGAGGTCACAGCTTGAGTACCTCTTCACGGGTGAAGGGATCGCCGCCGCTGGCGACAGACGGGTCGTTCTGCCACTCGGGGTATTTGGCCAGCGCGTTCTTCACGAAGGTGTAATCGACGAGGTCGTTGGTCACGAAGTCCGGGTCGAGTTTTGACAGGAAGGTGGCATCGCCCGACACCACGGTCTTGTTCATCTCTTCCACGATCAACTTGGTTGCAGACGGATAGGGCCACGGCTGAAAGTCGATCCGACCGTTGTGATATTCGCCTTCGTTCACGATGGCGCCGGTGTCGATGTAGTCCTGGTGGTCGGCATAAAGCGTCATCGCACGCTTCACCACCGCCGCCGGGGCCGGCAGGTAGCCCTCGCCATCCTTCGACAGCAGCTGCGCCACCTCTTCCTTGTTCTGGCTGGCATAGACACTGGCACGGACAACGGCGTTCATCACCTTCTGGGTCCACTCGGGCTTGGCCGTGGTGACCTGTTCGTTCATGCAAACGACGCAACAGGGGTGGTTTTTCCAGATGTCACCGGTAAAGCGCAGCATCCGGGCACCGGCCTTCAACTCGCCCAGCGCGTTGAAAGGTTCCGCGACGATGTAGGCGTCGATCTTCTTCGCGGCCAGCGCCGGCGGCATTTCCGGCGGCGGCAGAACCTGAAGGTTGACCTCGTCATTGGCCAGCGGTTCGCCCTGTGATTTGATCACCGGTTTCAGCCCGTTGGCGCGCAGCGCGTATTGCAGCACGATGTTGTGCATCGAGTACCAGAACGGCACCGCGACCTGCTTGCCGCCCAGACCGGCGAAATCGGTCACGTCGGTATGACGCCCAACCACAAGGGCCGAACCGTTGGTATGCGCCCAGGCCATGACCTTGACCGGAAAGTCGTTGTTGTAGCGCATCCAGACCGGGATCGGCTTGAGGAAGTGCACAAGGTTGAACTTGCCCGCGACAAAGGCCTCGATCAGCGGCGACCAGCCTCGGATCAGGGTCGGGCGCTCGGCCTCCAGCCCTTCGTCTGCGAAATAGCCCTTGGCATGGGCGACCAGCAGCGGTGTCGCGTCGGTGATCGGCAGATAGCCGATGCGGACGACCTCGTCATCTTGTGCCATCGCGGGCATCGGGAAACCGCCGGCGAGCGAGCCCATCAGCGCGGCAAGGCCACCGCCAGCGAGCATATCGAGCGTCATCCGCCGTCCCTTGTCGATCCCGTCATGGCCGCAGCACGCGCCGTGCAGGTCGTGGGAATGGTTTTTCTTGCAATCGGTCATCCTGTCCTCGCTGTCAGAAACTGTGTTCGATGGTGTTGTCTTCTTCGACGTCGCCATGGGCGACTTCGGTGTAGATCCGCATCAGGCGGGCGTGTTCTTCCTTGAACTCGTCGGACCCGCCCTGGCGCTGTTCGTCGCTCAGCATCACCATCGTGTCCTCGGCGATGCGGCCGGGGTTGGCGTCCAGCACCAGCACGCGGTCGGCCATCAGAACGGCCTCTGACACGTCGTGGGTGACGATCACCATGGTCAGGCCCAGATCGCGGGCGATGGCACGCACGTCACGCTGCAACGCGCGACGGGTAAAGGCGTCGAGTGCCGAAAAGGGCTCGTCCAGCAGCAGCAGCTCCGGCTTGGTCGCCAGCGACCGGGCCAGCGCCACGCGCTGTTGTTGCCCGCCCGAAAGGTCCTGGGCGTTGCGATCGGCAAAGGCCCCCAGCTCGACCAGCTCCAGCACTTCCGGCACGCGGGTGGCGATTTCAAAGGTCCGGCGGGTGAACCGCAGCCCCAGGGCTGCGTTCTGCGCCACGGTCATCCACGGATAAAGCGACGGCGCCTGGAACATCATCACCCATTTCGACGACGGGCCCTTTACGGTGTTGCCGTTGATCACGACTTCGCCCTGACTGGGCACGGTCAGCCCGGCCAGCATGTGCAGCAGGGTGGACTTGCCGCAGCCAGACCGGCCAAGCAGCGCCATGACCTCGCCGGGGCGAACCTCGAAGTTGATGTCCTTCAGAACCAGGCCATCGCTTTTCTTGTAGGCATGGCTCAGCCCCATGACGGCAAGGTGCGCGCCGGACCCGGTGGCCCTGGCCTTCGACTCCCCAGACGTGGTCGCACGGCTTGCGAAGGGCATCGGGCTGGGCAGAGCACTGGTAAGGCGTGCAAACATCGGGTTTCATTCTCCTATAGTGAAAAGACAGGTCTGTCTGTTTTTCCTGTTCTCATGAGGGGGCAAACACCCCATTTCGGTCAAGGATCAGGCCCCCGGCCCGGACAGAAAGTTTAGAAAAAACTTCGAATGCCCCACATTTCAGCGATTTTAGCGGGTCTCCGCTGGAAATTGAGCCCCTTTGGGCCCAGTGGTTGCGAAAAAGAACCGAATCCTTCGGGCGGAAGAAAAGGTAGACAGATCGGTTTTCTTTTCTTGCAGAGCCGGAACGTTCTTGCCAATGTCACGCAGGAGAATGAGGAAATGTTCGCTTATGCTAGACGAACCGAAATGCTGTCCTGTCGCAGGCGCTGCAAGCGCCTGGAGCATGGCACACCTGGAACCACACAATGCACGTGACCGAATACTTGTGGCGGCGTCCACGCTGTTCTGTCGACAAGGCTTTGCCGCAACGGGCATCGACACCGTGATCGATGCTGCCAACACGGCAAAGGCAACGCTCTATAAACACTTCCCGTCCAAGCAGCAGTTGATCGAGGCGGTGCTGGACGCCGAGGGTGAAACCTGGCGAGCGTGGTTCTTTGGCAGGCTGGCCAAGGTTCAGGCCCCGGCAAACGAGCGTATGCTGGCTGTGTTCGGCGTTCTGCAAGACTGGTTCAGCGATCCGGGCTTTTACGGCTGCCCGTTCATCAACGCCGTGGCAGAATTCGAAAGCAGCAACGGCGCTGTTCGGAAGGCAGCGGAAAAGCACAAGTCGCATCTGATCACCTGGCTGACCGCGCAGGCAATCGAGCAAGGCCTGCCCGACCCCAAGGAAACCACACGCACATTCGTGGTGCTGATCGACGGCGCCATCGTCGCCGCGCAGCACACCCGCGACCCCAGCTTTGCGCGAACGGCGCGACGGCTGGCGGAATGTCACCTGCGTGACGTGTCCCGTAAGGACTGATGCACCACCACCGGAACGGCAAAGGGCCGGGGAAATCCCCGGCCCTTTTTCATGGCAAAGATGGCAGACAGATCAATTCAGCCGCTCGCCGCTGTTCGGAGCGAAATAAGAGACCTTTGCAAGATCAAAGGCGAGATCCAGCATCTCGCCCGGCTGGGCGCGGGTTTCCGCGTGCAGCCGCGCGGTGATCTGCTTGCCGCCCATGGTCGACACCACGTAGGTGTCCGCCCCGGCGGGTTCGACCATGTCCACCCGGCACTGTGCCTCTTGCACGTCTTCACCGGCGCGGAAGCCGGCCTCGGCGATGTCTTCTGGCCGCAAGCCAAGGATCACGTCTTGCGGCAGGTCGCGGGCCTTGTGATCGGTCAGAATGATCGGTTCAGCACCGTCGCGGGCGATTTCGATTCGCGCACCATCGCTGCCGACACGGGCCTTGGCCGGGATCAGGTTCATCGCCGGGCTGCCCATGAAATCGGCCACGAACAGGTTCGACGGGGTGTTGTAGATCTCGGCCGGCGTTCCGATCTGCTGCACCACGCCGCCCTTCATGACAACGATCTTGGTGGCAAGGGTCATCGCCTCGATCTGGTCATGGGTGACATAGACCATGGTGGCCCCAAGGTTCTGGTGCAGGTTCTTGATTTCCATCCGCATCTCGACCCGAAGCTTAGCGTCGAGGTTGGACAGCGGTTCATCGAACAGGAACAGCTTGGGATCGCGCACCAGCGCCCGGCCCATCGCGACGCGCTGACGCTGACCGCCCGAAAGCTGACCGGGACGCCGGTTCAGCAACGGTTCGATCTGCAACTGCTTGGCGACCTCGTGCAGCTTGCGGTCCTGCGTCGCCGCATCGACGCCGCGCACCTTCATGCCGAAGGTGATGTTCTTGGCAACCGTCATCGTCGGGTAAAGCGCGTAGGACTGGAACACCATCGCGATGTCGCGGTCCTTGGGGCTGACGTGGGTCATGTCGCGCCCGCCGATATGGATCGTGCCGCCGCTGATCGGTTCAAGCCCGGCGATGCAGTTCAGCAGCGTGGACTTGCCGCAGCCCGAGGGGCCGACAAGCACCAGGAAATCCCCCGGTTCGATGGCGACGTTGATATCCTTCAGGATCTCGGTCGTGCCGTAGTTCTTGTAGAGGTTCTTGATATCCAGGATCGGAGCCATGTCAGTTACCCTTTCACGGACCCCGCGGTCAGACCGCGGATGAAATATTTGCCAGCGACAACGTAGACAAGAAGCGTGGGCAGCGCGGCGATGATCGCGGCAGCCATGTCGACGTTGTATTCCTTCACACCGGTTGTCGAATTGACGATGTTGTTCAGCGCCACGGTCACCGGCTGTGTCCCCGCCTGGCTGAAGCTGACCCCGAACAAGAAGTCGTTCCAGATCTGGGTGAACTGCCAGATGACCGTGACCACGACGATGGGCAGCGACAGCGGCAGGAAGATCGACCAGAAGATCCGGAAGAACCCTGCGCCATCGACCTTGGCCGCCTTCACCAATTCCACCGGGATGGTGACATAGTAGTTGCGGAAGAACAGCGTGGTGAACCCGATGCCATAGATGACGTGGACGAAGATCAGACCGGGAATCGTGCCCGCAATGCCCATCAGCCCCAACATCCGCGCCATGGGCAGCAGCACCACCTGGAACGGGATGAAGCAGCCGAACAGCATGAGCGAGAAGATCAGGTTTGCACCGCGGAATTTCCATTGCGCCACAACATAGCCGTTGACCGCGCCCAGCATGGTCGAGATTAGAACCGCCGGGATCGCCAGGATCACCGAGTTCCAGAAATACGGCCGCAAACCTTCGCATTGGATACCGGTACAGGCGCCAGACCAGGCCGTGCGCCAGGCGTCGAAGGTGACTTCGCGCGGGAAGGCGACAAGCGAGCCGGTGCGGATTTCTTCCAGGCTTTTGAGCGAAGTCGTGACCATCACGAACAGCGGCATCAGGTAGAACAGCGCGAACAGGCCCAGCAGGATGAACAGCAGCCAGCGCAACGCGATGCGCGTCCAGGGCCGGCCTTGCGACGGGGTGTAGGACATATCAGTCATTTTTCACCCTCAGTTCGGAATACAGGTAGGGGACGATGATCGCGAACACGACCGCCATCATGACCATGGCCGAACTTGCCGCCTGCCCGATGTCGCCGCGCGAAAACGCCATGGCGTACATGTAGGTTGCAGGCAGATCGGTGGCATAGCCGGGGCCGCCGCCGGTCAGCGCGATGACAAGGTCGAAGCTTTTGATCGCAAGGTGGGCCAGCACGATGAAGGCCGACAAGAAGATCGGGGCCATCGACGGGATGATGATCGCCGAATAGATGCGCCAGTTTGGGATGCCATCAACCTGCGCGGCCTTGATGATCTCTCCGTCGACGGACCGCAGCCCGGCCAGGAACAGCGCCATGACAAAGCCCGAGGCCTGCCAGACACCGGCGATGACCACGGCATAGATCGCCATGTCGGGGTTGATGACCCAGTCGAAGCTGAACGTCTCGAAACCCCAGCCGCGAACCATGTTCTCGATCCCCAGACCGGGGTTCATGATCCATTTCCAGGCAGTACCGGTGACGATCATCGACAGCGCCATCGGGTAAAGATAGATCGTGCGCAGCACGCCTTCGGTGCGGATCTTCTGGTCCAGCATGATCGCCAGAAGCAGGCCCAGCACCATCGCGATCACGATGAACAGCGTGCCGAAGATTAACAGGTTGGTCAGCGCCGTGTCCCAGCGCGGCGACGCGAACAGGCGTTCATACTGGATGAACCCGTCGATGTCGTATTTCGGAAGCAGTTTCGAGCGGGTCAGCGAGACCCAGGCAGTCCAGGCGATGAAGCCGTAGACAAAGATGAGCACGGCCAGAAAGGACGGGGCCAGTACCATCTTGGGGATGTGTCGTTCCAACCATTCGGTCATTGGATCGGCCCTTTGAAAGGTGCCCCGCGCCGGCAGGTGCCGGCACAGGGCGGGGAGGTAGGCTTACATCGAGTTGGCGACAGCGTCGGCCAGCATCTTGACCGCGTCCGCCGACGACATGTCGGAGTTGAAATGCGCGGTCACGACGTCGGTGATCGCACCGGCCTGTGCACCACGCAGCGCCATGCCGTGAGCATAGCTGGGCAGCAGCGAGCCATTGGCCGAGCTTTCGGTCATGTCCTTGGCCGACAGGTGCGCGCACATGTCGAACTCATCCAGCGACACGTCGGTGCGTGCGGGGATCGAGCCCTTGTTCAGGTTGAACACCTTCTGGAAGTTCTTGCCGACGATCAGCTTGGCCAGCAGTTGCTGACCGGCCTGCTTGTCGCCGCCGCCCACGTCGAACATGGCAAAGCTGTCAACGTTGTACAGGAACCCGTCACCCGGCACCGAAGCGCACAGGAAATCCTTGCCCGGGGTCTTGCCCGCTGCCAGGAATTCGCCCTTGGCCCAGTCACCCATGATCTGGAACGCTGCTTCGCCATTCATCACCATGGCGGTTGCCAGGTTCCAGTCGCGGCCCGAGAAGTTGTCATCGACATAGCCACGCATCTTGCGCATCTGGTCAAACACCGCGACCATCTTGTCAGAGGTCAGGGTATCGGTATCCAGTTCGACGAACGCCTTGCGGAACCCGTCCGGACCAAGGATGCCCAGCGCCACGGCTTCGAACACGGTTGCGTCCTGCCAGGCCTGGCCGCCGTGGGCCAGCGGGGTGATGCCGGCGGCCTTCAGCTTGTCGGCTGCGGCGTTGAATTCGTCCCAGCTGGTCGGCATTTCGATGCCGTTGGCGGCCAGGACGTCAGCGTTCGCCCAGATCCAGTCGACGCGGTGAACGTTGACCGGTGCGGCGCACCAGTGGCCCTCGCACTTCATGTGGTTGGCGATCGACGCGGGCAGCACATTGGCCCAGCCTTCAGCCTCTGCCACGGACGAAATGTCGGCCAGAACACCTTCTTCGTACCATTCCTGGATTGCCGGGCCTTTCAGCTGAACGGCGGTCGGTGCGTTGCCGGACAGCACGCGGGCCCGCAGCGCGGTCATTGCGGCATCACCGCCGCCGCCCGCGACGGGCATGTCAGTCCACGTGCCGCCGTTGGCTGCGAATTCATCCTTGAGAACGGCGACGGACTTGGCCTCGCCGCCCGAGGTCCACCAATGCAGGACTTCGGCCTGCGGCTCGGCGAACGCCGGAGCGGCAAAGGACAATGCAACAGCCGAAACGGCCGCGAAAGCGGTTCTTTTCATCAGATTTTCCTCCCTTTGGCCGCCCCATTTGGCGGCTCTGACCGGATGCTGCGGTATTGCCCATATTCCGGGCAATATGAAAACTTTCGGATCAGGTCCTTGGACGTACGAATTTTCCCAGATCTGTTACGTGCTGTTACGAAGGGTTTGAATTTGTTGCGCGCTGTTACAAACAAGGGAACGGCGGCAGAGGAGAGCCGTGCAGGAGGAGATGAAAACAGATGACGATTCCGCGCCTGCTGGTGGTCGATGACGATGCGGAAACGCGCAATATGCTGACGCAATTCCTGCGCCAGAACGGATTCATCGCCCTTCCCTGCGACAGCGAAGCGGGTGTGCGCGATCATCTGGCCAACGGTCGGGTCGATCTGATCTTGCTGGACGTAATGCTGGGCGATGAAAACGGTGTGCAGATTTGCGCCCGTCTGCGGGCCGAACAGGACGTGCCGATCATCCTTGTGTCGGCCTTGTCCGCGGATCATCAGCGCATGGCAGGGTACGAGGTGGGGGCAGACGACTATGTCGCCAAGCCGTTCAACCCCGACTTGCTGCTGGCGCGCGTCAGGGCCGTACTGCAACGGGCCAAACGGTCGTCGTCGCTGATCTATCGGCGCAGCACGTCGGTGTTTCGCTTCGACGGCTGGACCTATGATTCCAAACGTGACGAAGTGCGATCGCCCGAGGGGTTTCAGGTCACGCTTTCGCGGCGCGAAACCGGTATTCTGAAGGTGTTCCTGGCCAACCCGCACATCCCCCTCACGCGTGAGGAGATTGCCGCCGCGCTGGACGTGACCGGCGATGCGCAGGGGCAGGACGGATCGGGGCGTGCCATCGATGTGGCGGTGGGCCGGTTGCGCAGCAAGATCGAGGCTGATCCAAAAGAGCCCAGGATGCTGCGCACCGAACGCGGGGTGGGCTATGTCTTTGCCACGGACGTGACCGTGGACCAAAGCGCATGAGCCAACCATTGCGCCTTCGTACGCTTGGTTTGGGACTGCTCTTGGTCGCCTTTGTGTGCGGGGGGGTGGCCGCGTGGCTTTGGGTGGCGTCCGACCGCAACTGGCAACTGCACCTGACGCGCGCCTATGTAACCGGGTTTTCGCTGTTCGAAACGCTGGTATACGATCAGCCGGCGCCGCAGAGCGTGATCGTCACGCCGATGTCCGCCGAACAATCGGCGCTGGCCGATGCAGGGAGTTTTACGCGGTTGCCGAGACTGCCCACCCCGGGTTACCTGACCAACATGTCGTTGCAGCTGGGGCATCCCGACCCGCTCAGCGGTGCAGGGCTGAGCCTTGCCATCGTGTCGGACACGCTGCGCTATCCGGTGTCTGAACTGGTATCGGACGAAGCACAGAAACCGGCGCAGAAGCTGGGCGAGGTGACGCGCCTGCTGGCCACCTATTGCGGCGACCCGGTGCTGTTCGCCCGCCTGGGCGACGGCAGATGGCAGCGTATCGACGGGCAAGCGGTTTGGGGCTGCGATGCCGCGCCGCGCGATTTGCGCCTGCTGGCGGTTTTGCTGGGCGTCCTTTCGCTGGCGGTTCTGGGCACCCTGATGGCCGACAGTGCCGCGCACTTCGAGCGTTTTGCCCGGGCGTTGCGGGGGCGTGACCGACTTGGCGGACCGGACAGTTACCCGGCACAGGGACCAGCCGAGCTCAGGGAAATCGTTGCTTCGGTCAACGACTATCTTGAGCGCGAACGCGATCAGCTTTCGAAACGGGCGATCGTCCTGTCCGGGGTGAGCCATGACCTTGGCACACCTGCAACGCGCCTGCGGCTGCGCACCGCGCTGATTTCAGACCCGGACCTGCGGGCCAAGTTCGAAACCGACATCGACGCGATGACCGGCATGATTGAAAGCGTGCTGACTTACACCCGTTCCGAACTGAACAGCGAAGACCCGCGGTCGTTGTCGCTGGCGTCATTGGTCGAGGCGCTGGTCGACGACTATGCCGATCTGGGTCAGCCGGTCAGTTATCGCCGCCACGGCCCGTTGCGTACCGCGACGGGTCCGTCGATCTTCAGTACGAAGCCCGGGCACGGCAGCCTGTCTGACGCGCAGCGCATCCTGGTCACCGCGCGGCCCGTATCGCTTCAGCGGGCACTTTCGAACCTTGTCGACAACGCCTTGAAATACGGCCGCCGCGCGACGGTGGAATTGCGGGCCAATGCGGACCACGCCATCATCACCGTTGAAGACGACGGATCAGGCATCTCCGTCGAAGAGATCGAAGACATGATTGCCCCGTTCAAGCGCGGCCCGGGCAAGGATCAGATCAACGGATTTGGCCTTGGCCTGACGATCGCGGCAACGGTGGCCGAACAACACGGTGGACGGCTGTATTTCGAACGCGGCGGCAAGGGGCTGCGGGCCAATCTGGAAATCCGCCGCCGCTGATCAGTCCGAAAGCAATCGCGCGAACGACCGGTGCGCACCGTATCCAGCAGTATGCGTCTTTTCCGCAGATGACCGAGCTTCAGACCGTCAAGTTCGGGTTGGCCCGGCGTGGCAGACCCAGCATAGATGCCGAGGGGTGCACCGCAGGCGCTTCTGTGTCGGATTTGCACGCTTGGAAATGACCCCCAAGCAAAACGGCGCTCTTGCTGTATTCGTCGAAGCCGAAGGTGCCTGTGTCACTGACCGCGAAGGCCACACTCTGATTGACGGGATCGGGCGCAAGGCGGCGCGTAGGGTGCAGGCACAGGGGCTGATCGCGTGTCCGTTGGCAGTATCCTGAACTTGCCGCCGACACTGGTGATGGACAAAGATATGATCGACACCACCACCGCCATCCTGCGCGATACCATCGCAGACGTGCAGGACAGGCTTTAGGGCGACGCGGAAGAAAGGTCTGGAACATGGCAATGGAACAAACAGAGGTTCTGGTCATCGGCGGCGGCCAGGCCGGAATCGCGATGAGCGAACATCTGGGCAAGCGCAGCATTCCGCATCTTGTTGTCGAAAAGGACAGAATCGCCGAACGTTGGCGCACGCAACGCTGGGATTCGCTGGTGGCAAACGGGCCAGCGTGGCATGACCGATTTCCCAACATGACCTTCAAAGGGTACAGCCCCGACGCCTTTGTGCCGAAAGACGGCGTGACCGACTATCTTGTCGACTATGCCGACATGATCGGCGCCCCGATCCGTACCGGTGTCGAAGTGACGGGCCTTTGGCGCAACGACGGCGGTGGTTTCGTCGCGAAAAGCAACATGGGCGAGCTACTGGCGAAGTATGTCGTGGTGGCCACCGGGCCATTTCAGAAACCGGTCTATCCGCAGATCGTGCCCGAAACCGTGGGCCTGACGCAGCTGCATTCGGCCGATTACCGCAACCCCGAGCAGCTTCCAGACGGGGCCGTTCTGGTCGTCGGGGCCGGCTCGTCCGGCGTTCAGATCGCAGCGGAACTGCAAAAGGCCGGGCGCAAGGTCTATCTTTCGGTCGGCCCGCACGATCGCCCGCCACGGCGCTATCGCGGGCGGGATTTCGTCTGGTGGTTGGGGGTCCTGAACCTGTGGGACATGGAAAGCTCCCCGGGTGTCGAACACACCACCATCGCGGTGTCCGGTGCGGACGGCGGCGAAACCGTCGATCTGCGCAACCTGGCCGCGGGCGGTATGACCCTGCTTGGCCGGACCGACCGGTTTGATGGCGGTCAACTGCACTTTGCCGATGACCTTTCGCGCAACATCGAAGGTGGCGATGCCAACCTGCTGTCGCTTCTGGATGCTGCCGATGGCTTTGTCACCCGCAACCGGCTGAGCCTTCCCGAAGAACCGCAAGCCCGTCATTTGGGACCGATGCCCGACTGTGTCACAAACCCGATCCAATCACTGGATCTGGGCAGGTCCGGGATCACCACGATTCTCTGGGCCACCGGGTTCGAACAGGATTACAGTTGGATCAATGTGGACGCCTTCGACAACACTGGGCGCCCTGCCCACCGTCGTGGCGTGTCGAGCGAACCGGGTGTCTATTTCCTGGGCCTGCCATGGCAATCGCGACGCGGATCGTCGTTTATCTGGGGGGTTTGGCACGATGCCAAATTCCTCGCCGATCACATCACCAAGCAACGCGGCTATCTTGCCTATGACGGCATGGCCGAACGCATACTTTGAACCCGAACAAGACAGGGGAACCCACCGTGGCACACACTCGGATTCGCACGTTCAACACTCGCGACACCTATCCCGAACAGAACCTCGACAACGACCTTGCGCAGGCGGTGGTGGCCCGTGGCGCCACCGTTTTCCTGCGCGGCCAGTGCCCGCAGGATCTTGATACCGCGATCAACATCGGCAGCCATGACCCGGTCGAACAGACCCACAAGGTGATGCAGAACATCCGCCAGTTGATCACCGAGGCGGGCGGAGAAATGGCACATCTTTGCAAGGTCGTCGTGTACCTGACCGACGTGCGGAACCGCGAAGCGGTTTACCGCACCATGGGCGAATATATCAAAGGCGTGCACCCGGTGTCGACGGGCGTGGTGGTTACCGCTCTCGCACGTCCAGACTGGCTGGTGGAAATCGACGCCACCTTCGTGATCCCGGACTAAGGCGACCATCATGACCTTTTCCATCGTTGCCCGTTGCGCGCAGACCGGCCAGTTCGGCGTTGCGATCTCATCCTCGTCCCCTGCGGTGGCGGCGCGCTGTGCCTTTGCCCGCGCGGGCACAGGTGCGGTGGCCACCCAGAATGTCACCAATCCCGCGCTTGGCCCCGCCGTGCTGGACCTGCTATCGCAGGGCCAGGACGCCGAACAGGCTGTGACCGACGCAATCGCGAAAGAGGCGTTTGCGGACTACCGGCAGCTTTTGGCAGTGGACATCCAGGGGCACAGCTTTGTGCATTCGGGGGCCAATGCCCTGGGCATCTGGACCTCGGCCCGGGGAACCGATTGTGCTGCGGGCGGAAACCTGTTGGCAAATGATACCGTCCCGCAGGCGCTGATCGATGCGTTCATCGCAGCGCAAGGCGCGCTGGGTGATCGGCTGATCGTCGCGATGCAGGCCGGGCTTGCGGCGGGGGGCGAGGCTGGGCCAGTGCATTCAGCTGGCCTGCTGATCGTAGACAAACAGGCGTGGCCCTACGCTGAATTGCGCTGCGACTGGACAGAAGGCTGTCCAATCGCCGCCATTGCCACCGCGTGGGACGTCTACAAACCGCAGGCCGAAGCCTATGTGATCCGCGCGCTGAATCCGACCGACGCGCCGTCTTACGGCGTGCCGGGCGACGAATAGCGCCTGATCAGCCCATCCGCTCTGACGCGTAGCCGCCGGGTGACGCCGGGAAGACAACCGTCTTGTTGCCGTTCAGGAAAACCCGGTGGTGGCTATGGGCGTGGATGGCGCGCGAAAACACCTGCGCCTCAACCTCGCGTCCCAGCGAAACGTAATCCTGCGGCGACTGCGCATGGGTCACGCGGATCGTGTCCTGTTCGATGATCGGGCCTTCGTCCAGATCGGCGGTCACGTAATGCGCCGTTGCCCCGATCAGCTTCACCCCCCGTTCGAACGCTTGCTTGTAGGGGTTGGCGCCCTTGAACGATGGCAGGAACGAATGGTGGATATTGATAATCCGCCCCGACATCTTCTGGCACATCTCGTCCGACAGGATCTGCATGTAGCGCGCCAGAACGATCAGGTCGGCCTCGGTCTCCTCGACCACCTGCATGATCGCGGCCTCTGCCATCGGTTTGTTCTGTGGCGTGACCTTGATATGGTGGAACGGGATGTCGTGGTTCACCACAACTTTCTGATAGTCCATATGGTTGGAAATCACTGCAACAATGTCGATCGGCAGCGCGCCGATCCGCCAGCGGTACAGCAGGTCATTCAGGCAGTGCCCGAAGCGCGACACCATGATGACGACTTTCATCTTGGCGGCCTCGTCATGGATCGCGAACTCCATTTCAAAGTCTTGCGCCAGAGCGACAAACGCTGCGTGCAACTCCTCGTACCCCATGCCTTGTTCGGACACAAAGCTCACCCGCATGAAGAACTTGCCGGTCTCGGGGTCGTCAAATTGTGCGGCATCGGTGATGTTGCAGCCGTTTTGCGCAAGAAACGTTGAAATCGCAGCAACGATCCCGCGGGTCGACGGGCAGGCAACCGTCAGGGCGAATCTGGTCATGTTTGGTCTTTCGTGAAGGCTGGGCCGGGGCCGGGAAGGCTTTGGGGAACGCAGAAAAGTCTGACCCCGATGTCTGCCCGACCAGGGTTGCCGTCAAGGCGGCTTGCGACGCTTTTCCGGCATTTGCGCCATCGCGATATTGGTTTGCACAGTTCGTGATCCCTTGGCACAGTTGCCTTGCGTCACCAACCGGTTTGCGGAAACAAGGGGTCTGCCGATGCATGACCATCATCACCATGATCATGACCACGACAACGAACTGGACGACATGACCGCCCGCGCCCGCGCGCTGGAAACCATTCTGGTTGAAAAGGGCCTTGTCGATCCTGCAACCGTCGACGCCATCATCGACACCTATGAACACAAGGTCGGCCCGCGCAACGGTGCCGCCGTCGTCGCCCGCGCCTGGACCGATCCGGATTTTGCCGACTGGCTGCGCCGCGATGCGACGGCGGCCATCGACTCGATGGGCTTTTCGGGGCGGCAGGGTGAACACATGGTTGCCGTTTTCAACACGCCGGAACAGCACAACATGGTCGTTTGCACGCTGTGTTCCTGTTACCCTTGGCCGGTGCTGGGGTTGCCGCCGACCTGGTACAAATCCCCCGCCTACCGGTCGCGCGCCGTGCGCGAGCCGCGCGCGGTACTGGCGGAATTCGGAGTCAGCCTGCCGGAAAGCACCGGTATCCATGTCTGGGATTCAACAGCAGAGGTCCGCTACCTTGTCATCCCCGAACGGCCCGAAGGGTCTGAAGGGATGGATGAACAAGCGCTGGCCGTGCTGGTGACCCGCGACAGCATGATTGGCTGCGGCCAACCTCGCAGACCGGATCAGCCATGAACGGGCCGCAGGACATCGGCGGGCGCCATGGCTTTGGGTCCGTACAGCCCGAAGACGAAACCGTACGATTTCACGGCGCGTGGGAAAAACGCGTGTTGGGCGTGACGCTGGCCGCAGGTGCATTGGGGTACTGGAACCTGGATGCCTCGCGCCATGCCCGCGAAAGCCTGCCGCCCAAGATCTACTACGGCGCCAGCTATTATGAAATTTGGCTGCGCGCGCTGGAAGCGTTGTTGCAAACCGCGGGCGAGGTCACGGCAGAGGAACTTGCGGCGGGGCACGCGCAGAGCCCCGGCAAACGGACAGAGCGCCGCCTGTCCCCAGAGGCCGTTCCGGGCGTGCTGGCCAAAGGCGGACCGACCGACCGATCCGGGCCGGCACCTGTCTTTGCGGTCGGGGATCGCGTCCGCACCCGCAACCATCAGCCAGCCGGGCACACCCGCCTGCCCGGCTATGCCCGGGGCCGCACTGGTACGGTCATCGCGATCCACGGAGCCCATGTTTACCCCGACAGCAACGCCGTATTCGCAGGCGAAGCCCCCTGCCCGCTTTACACTGTGCGGTTCGACGCCAGCGAACTTTACGGCACGGACGCCGACCCGACGCTGACCGTCAGCATCGAAGCCTGGGAGCCCTATCTTGAACGCGCCTGACGCCCCTTTCGAAGAACCCTGGCAGGCCCAGGTGTTCGCCTTCACCGTCGCCTTGAACGAAGCCGGCCAGTTCGACTGGTCCGAGTGGGCCGAGCTGTTCGGCCCCCGCGTACAAGGTGCCGAAGCGCAGGATTACTGGACAATCTGGTCAGAAGCACTGATCGCGATGCTGGAACGCAAGGGCATTGCCAGAGCCGAAGACGTGCAGGCCCTGACCGAACGCTGGCAGGCCGCTGCGCGCGCCACACCCCATGGAACCCCGATCGTGTTGGAAGCCGCGCCATGACGCCATGGCGCTGACGTCGATCTGGACGGCAACCGCGCCGGGCGCGCCGGATTTCCCGCGCCTGGACGAGAACACGCGAACCGATATTCTGGTGATTGGTGGCGGATTTCAGGGCCTGTCGACAGCCTTGCATGCGGCCGAAGCCGGCACAGATGTCGTCTTGCTTGAAGCGGAAACGCCTGGATACGGCGCATCGGGGCGGAATGGCGGACAGGTGATTCCCGGACTGAAGGACGACCCGGATACGCTGGACCGGCTTTGGGGGCCGCAGGCATTGGATTTCGCGGGCAATACCGCAGACGTACTTTTCGCTCTTGTCAGGCGGCTGGGCATCGACTGCGACGCAGCGCAGACCGGGTGGATTCAGGCTGGCGACAAGACGGCCCACCTGCCCGGGCTGAAGGCACGGATGGAGCAATGGGCAGCGCGCGGCGCGCCGGTCGACTGGCTGGACGCCGACGCCATGGAACGTGCCACGGGGACACGCGCCTTTCGTGGCGGTTGGATCGACCACCGCGCAGGCAAGGTGCATCCGCTGAAACTGGCCTTCGGTCTGGCCGCAGCCGCCCAAAACGCGGGCGTTCGGCTGTATTGCAAAAGCCAAGTCGCGGGGCTGGACCGTGACGGCACCGGGTGGCGTGCCCGGCTGGCCCATGGTCCGACGGTGCGTGCAGACAGGGTGGTCATGGCGACGAATGTCTACACACCCAGCGCACTGAACGCCGATTTGCCGCGCGCCACGGTTCCAGCCAACAGTTTCCAGGTGGCAACGGTACCGTTGAACGCCGAACATCTGGCACGCATCCTGCCGGGCGGTATGGTGGTGTCGGAAATCCGCCGGGTGGGCACCTATTTCCGGATCGGCCCTGAAAACCGGCTGATGCTTGGCGGGCGTGGCAGCTTCACCGACCCGACGACTGCCGGGGATTTTCGCCAGGTCGAAGCCGAGTTGTCGCGGCTTTGCGGGGCCGGGCTTGCGATCGAACACCGCTGGTTCGGCCGGGTCGGTATCACTCCGGATCACCGCATCCGGCTGTGCAACCCGGCGCCGGGGTTGATGTTGGCCACCGGCTTTAACGGGCGCGGCGTGGCACTGGCCACGGCGCTTGGCAAGGCGATGGCCGAACATCTGACGACCGGGGCGGCCCTGCCTGTTCCGGTATTGACGCGGCTTCCGACGCTGCCGGTGCACGCGCTGCACCGCATCTTTGGTTCGCTTACCATTGCCTATTACCGGCTGCGCGACAGGCTTGACCGGTAAGGTGCGGTTTCGTCGCGCAAGAAACCTGCGCCGCCCTATTCCCGGCGTCGGGCAAGCGCAGTAAACGAGATCAACCCAGACCCCCGCGCAGCTTGCGCGCCACGCAAGGAGCCTGCGTATGAACGACGACATCGACCATCCCCTTGCCCGCGGCCAGCAGCGTGGGTCGCACGGGCGTCAGCAAGACGAGGGCGTTCTGGTCATCCGAACCATTGCAATGCCCGCCGACACCAACCCGTCGGGCGACATTTTCGGGGGCTGGTTGATGTCACAGATGGACCTTGCCGCCGGAAACATGGCCGGACGCGTGTCGCAGGGGCGCGGTGCGACCGTGTCTGTTGAGGCGATGCAGTTCCTGCGTCCGGTCAAGGTCGGCGACGAAGTTACCCTTTACGCGACGCTGTGCAAGGTCGGAAGGACCTCGATGCGGATCCATGTCGATGCCTGGGCGCGTCCACGCTATTCCGAAAAGGCCGAAAAGGTCACCGATGCCGATTTCGTTTTTGTCGCCTTGGATGAACTCGGCAAGCCACGACCGGTTTTTGAAGAAAACTGACGGCGGCGGCTGCCGATTCAGGCAATCGTCGACGCCGCGGTCTGGGCCAGCAAATCCTGCACCAGGCTGTTGGGGAACCGACGCCGCAGCGTGACCGCATAGAAGGTTTCGCGGATGCGCGGATGATCCTTTGCCTCGACCAGACGGCCGGATGTCAGTTCATCCTTGACAACAATCGGAGCAACCAGGGCAAGCCCGATGTCTTCGCGCGCCAAGAGGCGCATCATTGCCATGTCGTCAACCTCGGCCGCGATCTGCGGCCGGACTGACAGACGGCTGGCCAGCGCATCGAACGCGGTGCGCACGCTGTTGTCGGTGGCGGGCAGGATGAAGGGCTGTTCGCGCAGCAAATCGGCGATCGGCCTGTCGGGATCAAGCCGCGCGGGCGTGCCGACGATGCTGACCGGCTGGTCAGCCAATTGGTGCGTTTCGTAGGGCGTCAGGCTGTCATCCGGTGGCGGCCGATTCATCAGCACAAGATCGAGGTTCAGCGTTTCCAGCCCTTCCAGCAATTCCGTCGGACTTCCTGAGCGCAGAATGACCTCGACATCCGGACGCGACAGGATGGGCCGCACGAACCCGATCTGAAAGTTGCGCGACAGGGTTGCCAGCGCCCCCACGCGCAGCGCTTTACGGGATTGCAACGTGCCCGACAAGGTGGCGACAAGTTCCTGCCCCGTTGAAAAAATGGCATCTGCGTGGTCCAGCGCGATGCGCCCCGCCTCGGTCAGGTGCAACTGACGTCCTCGACGTTCGAAAAGGGCGTGGCCAAGCCTGTCTTCCAGTTGCTTGATCTGCACCGACAACGCCGATTGCGACAGGTTCAGACGCTGGGCGGTGCGGGTCAGGTTACCATCGTGGGCGACGGCCCAGAAATAACGCAAGTGGTGATAGTTCAGGGGCATTCGTTCTATTTAATCGAATGAAAACTTCGTAACAATGAATTTTTCAGCGAACAACTTCTGACTTAACTGGATGACCAAAGGCCAATGGCCACGACATCCAGGGGATTTTGCCATGACATCTTTTTTCCTGCCACTCGCTGGTCCGCTGATCCTGCTGGCCGCCGCGATCCTTGCCGCCCGCAATCCGGGGCTGCGGCCCGCATGGATCCCGGAAATCGCTGAAACTGCGGCGTTCGCGGCGTTCGTTGTTGCTGCTGGCTCGGTCGGTCTGCTGGTCATGAAAGGGCCGGGAAGTTCCGCGATGATCGGGTTATGGGGTGTCGGCCTGTCAGTCAGGCTTGATGCGGTCAGCATGGTGATGTTGCTGTTGGTTAGTTTCATCGGCTGGATCGTGTTGCGGTTTTCGCGCTCCTATATGGATGGCGACGCCCGGCAAGGCGCGTTCACCGGCTGGATGCTGTCAACGCTTGCCGCCGTGCTGCTGTTGGTGATGTCCGGCAACGTCGTACAACTGTTGGCCGCGTGGATCGCGACCAGCCTGTCGCTGCAACGGTTGTTGCTGTTTTTCCCCGAACGGGCCACCGCCCAGCGGGCCGCACGCAAGAAGGCGGTCATTGCCCGGATGGGTGAGGCTGCGCTGGCAGGTGCGATCCTCCTGCTGGTTTCCGCCACAGGCTCGACCGATGTGGCAACGATCCTGGAGATGGCAGAGCCTGGCGCGCTGACTTTGGCCGCCGCCCTGCTGATCGCGGGAGCCGCAGTTCTGGCGTCGGCGCAGTTTCCGGCCCACGGCTGGCTGACCGAAGTCATGGAAGCCCCGACACCCGTTTCCGCCCTGCTGCACGCAGGGGTCATCAACGCCGGTGGATTCCTGTTGATCCGTTTCGCCGACGTGATGCTGCTGGCGCCGGGTGTGATGGCAGTTTTGGTGATGGTCGGCGGGTTCACCGCGCTGTTCGCCGGGCTGGTGATGCTGACACAACCCGCGGTCAAGACTTCTTTGGCGTGGTCGACCATCGCGCAGATGGGTTTCATGGTCATGCAATGCGGGCTGGCGCTGTTCCCGCTGGCACTGCTGCATATCGCTGCCCATTCGCTTTACAAGGCGCATGCCTTTCTTGGCTCCGGCGAGGCGGTCAAGACCGTCGCCGCGATCCGGCGGCCGGGGCCGATCGCCGTTCCCAGCGCGCGGAACGTGCTGTGGGCCTTTGTCATCGCCATCGGGATTTACGGGCTGGTCGGCGCAGGTCTTGGGTTCGAGGGCAAGTCGGTTCAATCGATTGCTCTGGGCGTCATCCTGATCTTTGGCGTTGCCTACCTTCTTGCGCAGGGCTTTGCCGATACCGCTCCGCGGGCCTTGATGCAACGCACCGTGATCTATGCGCTTGTCACGTCGGTCAGCTATTTCGCGCTGCAAAAGGCGGCATTGCATGTCACAGCCGGAACCCTGCCAGCCACGCCTGCACCGGGACCGCTGGAATGGGCGTTGATCGTGCTGGCGTTGCTCAGCTTCGGCATCGTCGCCGTGGCACAGGCAACCTTCCCACTTTGGGCACAACACCCCGCCGCAGCAGGTCTGCGGGTCCACCTGTCAAACGGGCTTTATGCAAATGCGATCTTCGACAAGCTGCTGGGCGGCTGGTCGCGGCGGTCGACGGTCTGAAAGGAACACCTGAGATGTTTTCGAAACTAGAATCCTACCCCGCCGCGCTGCTGGAACTTGTGGCCGAAGCAAACATCGCCGCCAAGGCGATCCCGCCGCTGTTCCCGCTGTCCGCAAACGTAGCCGTCAATCCATTCCTTGGCCAGGCGTCCGAACCGTTGAGCATTTCCGCTGCACGGCTTGCGAGGACGGCGGGCACTCGGATCACCCCGCCCCGGACGTATTTCGCTGCAAAGCTGGACAGCGGTGACATCACCGATGCCGACCTGCTGGAGGCGCTGTCGGCCCTGTCGGGGCGCTTCAACACCCCCGGCCTGCAAGAGGTCAAAGACGCCGCCCGGATCACCGTTGAACCGCCAACCGCCCTGCCAACCGTGGCAGAGCTTGCGGCCGACGTGTCGGGTATCGACTGGCCCGGCCTGATCGAGGACCGGATCGGAGCCTGGGCCGCCGGCCACTTCGACGAAGGCCAGGCGCTGTGGCAGCAGGCCCGGACCGGCGGAGCCTTTGCCGCGTGGCGCGAATTTGCCAGTCGCGACCTGACGCCCGAGATCCAGGGGTTGACCGGGTTCGGAGCCTTTGTCGCAGCAACCAACCGGTCGCATTGGCGGGCGATTGGTCGGGCGGCGGAACGGCTTGGCATTACGCCCGATTCCGCCCCCACCGCGTTCCACCGCTGGCTGATGACGCTGGGCGGCTGGGCGCAATATGCGCGCTACCTGCTGTGGCAAGCCGATCTTGCTGCCGAACCGGACAGTACGGTAACCGAACTGCTGGCGGTGCGGATGGTATTCGACGAAGCGCTTTTTGCGCTCTACGAAGACCGGATCGCGGCCCGCTGGGCGCAAGTCGTCGCTGCGCACCGGACCCCCGTGACGCCAACGCGGGACCAGGTGATCGATGCCGTCCTGCTGGAGGCTGCGGAACGGGCCCAACAGCGCGCGCTGGCTGAACACCTGACCGGGGGCGCTGTTGCTGCACAGCCGCGTGCGCGGCCCAAGGTGCAGGCTGCGTTCTGCATCGACGTTCGGTCAGAAATTTTTCGCCGTGCGTTCGAAGCGCAGGATACGGGTATCGAAACACTTGGTTTCGCCGGGTTCTTCGGCATCGCGAGCGCGCATCGTGCCGCGGGCTCTGATGTGACCGAACGGCGTGGCCCGGTGCTGTTGGCCCCTGGCGTGCCGTCGCGCGCAGCAGAGCCCGCGCAGGATGATCTGGACCGCCGCTATTCCGCCCGGGCCAGGCGCGCCTGGGGGCGGTTCAAGCTGGCTGCAGTGTCGTCCTTTGCCTTTGTCGAGGCCACCGGGCCGGTTTATGCAGGAAAACTGGTGAAAGACGCGCTTGGCCTGTCAGGCAAGACGCACTTCGATCCCGCCCCGCAACTGGATCCGGCGATCGGGCCCGAACAGCGCGTCGCCACGGCAAAAGCGGTTCTGACGGCGATGTCGCTTGTGGATGGCTTTGCGCCTGTTGTTCTGGTGGTTGGCCATGGCGCCAGTGTGACCAACAACCCGCACGAAAGCGCGTTGCACTGCGGCGCCTGCGGTGGCCATGCAGGTGACGTGAATGCGCGGTTGCTGGCGGGATTGCTGAATGATGCCGCGGTGCGTGACGGGCTGTGCGCGCAGGGCATAGACGTTCCGGCAGACACCATTTTCGTACCCGCGCTGCACCACACGACAACGGATCACGTTACACTGTTCGAACAGGACTTGCCGGTCGGTCTTTCAATCCCGGACCAAGCGCAATTGGAGGGGTGGCTGGCCACCGCCGGGGCGCTGGCGCGGGCGGAACGGGCGGCCAGACTGCCGCGCACGCCAAACCCCGAGTCCGTTCTGTACCGGGCAAAAAACTGGGCCGAAACCCGTCCCGAATGGGGATTGGCGGGATGCAGCAGTTTCATCGCTGCCCCCCGTCACAGGACCAGCAGCGCAGCCTTGTCTGGCAAAGCGTTCTTGCATGATTACAACTGGCGCAAAGATGACGGGTTCGCGGTTCTGGAAACCATCCTGACAGCACCGGTTGTCGTCGCAAGCTGGATCAGCCTGCAATACTACGGCTCGACCGTGGCACCGGACCTGTTCGGCGGGGGCAACAAGCTGTTGCACAACGTGGTTGGCGGCATCGGCGTGTTGGAAGGCAACAACGGTGCGCCACGGCCTGGCCTGCCATGGCAATCGGTGCACGATGGCGCCGGGTTCCAGCATGACCCACTGCGCTTGACCGTGGCGATCGAAGCGCCACAAACCGCAATGACCGATATCTTGAAGCAGCACCCGTCGGTGCGGGCACTGTTTGACAACGGCTGGCTGCACCTGATTGCGATGGATGACAGTGGCAGGCTTGCATGGCGCTATCGCGGCAACTTGGAATGGGAACGGTTCGGGGACGGCACAAACGACCACCGCGCGGTTGCAGCGGAGTAGTGCCCGCCGCCCGAACACGGGCCAACCCAGGCGTGGAATCCGACGGCGGCAGACCCGCCGTCGGGGCGTGCCGAAAGACGAGAAGCATCGACACCGCTTCGCAGACCGGATCCCCAGCTATCTGTCTGGAAACGCAAAATTCAGGAACTCAAAGCAAGATGCAGCCGGAACGCAAGGGCTTGGTCAGAACCACCCTTCGTTGCGGGCCAAGGCGGCGGCTTCGCCGCGCGAGGCGACGTCAAGCTTGCCGAGGATGGCAGAGACGTGATGGTCGACGGTCTTGGCTGAAACGAACAACCGATCCGCAATGGCGGCGTTTGACAGGCCTTCGCCGAGCAAACCCAGAACCTCCATCTACCGTTTCGTCAGGCCAGCCGGGTTCGCCATGGTCGTCGCGCGTGGCCGGGCGGGAACGTCCAGGTTCATTCCTCGGTTGCGTGCCTGCAAGATGACGGCCTCGCGCGCCTGGGTGGCCCCCAGCCGGTCCAGGATCTGGAGCGCGCGCGCAACAGCATCGGCGTTGCCTTCGGCCAATGCCAGCGCCTGTCGGTAAGGATCGCCCGCCTGGTGCCAATGCGTTGCCGCTGCTGCCCAGTCGCCCGCCAAAGACGCTTGATAGGGGTCGTGCAAACCCGTCAGCCCGCCGGGAATGCGGGCCGGATCGACCCGCCGCTGCCAATCCAGGAATTCCTCCATGAGCATCGGGTTAAGTGGCAGCGCGAGTGCTTCGTCCATCCGGGCTTGCGCGCAGTCCTTGTCCTCCAGCCCCAGCCAGGCGCGTTCGGCGATCAGACAGGCGACATCGCAGATATGGCGGGCGTCTTCCTCGGTGCCCATCAGGGCTTCGATCTCGTCCAGGTACTCCCCGCCGTCACTTTCCCCGCGCCGCATGGCGATCCGCGACGCAGCAAGCCGCAGCATGATCGCCGGCGACGATTGTTCGAGCGGTTTGGACAAGATGTCCTGCGCGGTCGCAAGTGCATCGTCCCAACGTCCGAGCCGATCCAACACATGCCCTCGAAAGCCTTGGTGAAAATCCACCTGTTCGATGGTGTCCGTCTCATAGGCGGTGGCGATTGCCGTATCGAAGAGGTCAAGCGCCTCCTCAAACCGCAGGCCATACCAATTGACGACGCCGCCATTCGACAAGCTCCGCGTCAGGTTGATCGGGCTGCGTGCAGCTTTCGCCGCCTCAATGCTTTCCGTGTAAAGCGCGTTCTGCTCGCAGCTGTCGAACAGGCTGGCCAGCGACAGCGTGCTGAGCGCGTGACTGACGATGTCTTTTCGGCCCAGTCGCTGCGCCATTTCAAGCGCGCGTTGCGCGACCGGCAGGCTGGCTTCCATCTCGTAGTCCGACATGGCGATCTGCGCGCGGCTGGCCAACGCCATCGCCAGTTCATCGGTATCCGCCCCTTCCTGCAGGGCGATCGCCTGGTCGCCCAGCGTCCGGGCCTGTGCCTTTTGTCCGGCCGTCCATTTCACCCGGGACAAGCGCTGCAGAATGCGGCCGCGCAGGATGTTATCGGTGCGCACGACATCGAGAGCACGCTCGAAATGCCGCATCGCATCGCTCAGACGGCTGACAAGGCGACAGGCCTCACCCGCATCGAAAAGCAACTCGGCAAGCGTCCCGTCATCCTGCGTATCCGAAACCTCGACGGCGATGGAAAGGTAGTCGGCAGCCTGACGGTTGGCCCCGGCAGCCATCGCCTCGCGCCCGGCCAGGGGGCAAGGCGGGCGATTTGCGCGCGATCGCCGGCTGCGCGCGCATGGTGCATCTGCCGCGCGTTCGGCACGCCCGCGTCTGTCTGCATCCTGATCAGCAATGCCTTGTTGAGGTGGCGGCGTTGCGTTGGCCTGAGAGCAGTTTCCACCGCCAGTCGGGCGATTTCGTGCCTGAACGCGACATACGCGCCGTCCTCTTGGATCAATCCGCTTTCGATAGCGGGATCAAGCGCTTCATCCTCGGCCCCGGCGATTTCCAGCGCCCAATCGCGTTCGGCCCGGCGTGGAAAGATTGACACAGCCTGCAGCGCCTGGTGCGTCTGTTGCGGCAGGCGATCAAGCCGGTTCAGGACTGTGTCCTGCACGCTGCGCAGGGCGTCGTCTATCCCTCCACGCAAAAGTTCGGTCACGTAGAAGGGATTCCCTCCGGTGATCCGGAACACCTCTTCCGGGGTCTGACTGCTGCCTGCCGCCAGAAGTCCAACCGCGTCGGCAGACAGCGGCTGCAAAACGATCCTCGTCATGTCCGCAGCTGAGACCCCGTCCATCGCGCGGCGCAGTTGCGCGCGGCCCTCATTTTCGCCATCGCGCGCGGTCACGACCATCAGGATCCGGCGCGTCCGAAGGCGGCGCGCGACGAAACGGACGAAATCCAATGTCGCCTCGTCCGCCCAATGCGGATCCTCGATCAGCAGCAACGCCATTTCGTCGGTGCGTTCGATGGAACCGAGCAGGTTCAGAAAGACCGACAGCCTGTCGCCCTCGTTGCGCCAAAGCGCATCCAGATCGACACCGGCATCGTGGGCGAGATCCCGTAAGGGACCAAGGGGTTCGGGTATCGACAGGTCCTCGCACGCGCCACGCAGGGCCCATGCCGCCGTCATCCGTTCCTCGAACGCACGCAGCAGGGTGGTCTTGCCCGCGCCTGCCTCGCCTGTAACGAAAACAGTGTGACCGGTGCCGAAGCGCGCGGCCTTTGCCAAGCGGTCCAGTTGTTCAAGCGCTGCGTCGCGTTCAAGGATAGGGATATCCACGCTGCCATCTCCCTATAGCGCGTCGCGCCCAATGACCGCCCGGGTCAACAATGGCAGAAAAAATAGGGATTGCCAAAGCGCAAAAATGGGGAGCCCTCCCGACGCGGACGGGACGTTGGTTGGCTAATTTGGGACTCAGGACAAGACGCACACCGCAAGGAGCCCCCAATGACCGACCTATCCGACCCCCGCGCCCTTCGTTCCCCCGTCGAGGCGCATCAGCGCAGCCAGCTCTCGGCCACGCCGATCTTTCCGCTTTACGTCACGGAAGCACTTTGGAAGCTCATGTCAATGAGCGCGCGTCGCCTGATGTCAAGCAATGCCCGTACACGTGCAGAACGAGCGTTGCTGGCGCAGCGCATGCGGGAAACGTCTCGCCGCAAGGTGGATCGGCTGATGATGTGATCTGCTGCGCACCGCTCTCGGTCGGGCGCAGGTGAACGGACCCTAGTGGATTGAATCCAACATTTGGAACCCTCGATTTCTTGCGGCGATGATGTCGTTGGGGTCTGCCCGCCAAAC
>NZ_JAYLLH010000023.1:0-65812 GCF_035818635.1 Mesobacterium hydrothermale
GTTTGGCGGGCAGACCCCAACGACATCATCGCCGCAAGAAATCGAGGGTTCCAAATGTTGGATTCAATCCACTAGATAAAGCCGCGCCAGCGCAGCAGAACGATCAGGGCGATGAACAGCACGATCAGGTTGAACGACAGCACGCCCAGGGTTTTCAGCACCTGATCCTTGCGGCGGTCCTTGACGTCAATGGCGGAAAGGTGGGCCTCGGCCCGTTCGAACGCGCGGGCGACTTTCTTGTCCGGCATCTGAAGCGCCAGCTTGGGGTTGCCTGCGGTCTGGGCGGTTTCAGCGACCAGCGCGATGTCGTTGCGCACACTGCGCGGCAGGCGGCGTCCGGCCTTGGCGGCGCGGCGTGCCAGGTCGCCCTCACCCAGGCCGAATTTCTGGGCCAGCAGCTTTTCCAGCCGGGCCACGCGTTTGCCCATTTCGTCGCTGTCGATCATCCGGGCAATCTATCGCCGCGCGCCGGGCGCTACAAGCGCTGGCAATGCCGCGCGCAGGTCGCTATGCAAGCGCCATGCTGAACACCATCGTCCATGGGCAGGCCAACGCCCTGCCGCCGCTTCTTATCGTGCACGGGCTTTACGGCTCGGCGCGCAACTGGGGTGTCATCGCCAAGCGCTTGAGCGACAACCGGCAAGTCATCGCCGTAGATCAGCGCAACCATGGTGACAGTGGCTGGACCGACAGCCACAGTTATCCCGACATGGCCGCCGACCTGGCCAAGGTGATCGAGGCCCACGGCGGGCGGGCGGATGTTCTGGGCCATTCCATGGGCGGCAAGGCTGCGATGGTGCTGGCGCTGACACGGCCCGCGCTGGTCAACAGCCTGCTGGTCGCCGACATCGCCCCGGTGGCCTATGGACACAGCCAGATCCAGTATATCCGGGCGATGCAGGCGGTGGACCTGTCCCGCGTCGAAAAACGGTCGGACGTTGTCGAGCAGTTGCGGGAAAGCGTGCCGGAGCCGACGTTGCAGTCGTTCTTTACCCAGTCGCTGGACCTGAAGGACAAGCGCTGGAAGCTGAACCTTGACCTGCTGGCACGCGAGATGCCCAAAATCCTGGGCTTTCCCGATGTGGCAGGCCAGTTCGACGGGCCGGTTCTGTTCCTGTCCGGCGCCGAGAGCGACTATGTCCGCCGCGAACACCGCGACCGGATCAAGGAATTGTTCCCGGCGGCGCGGTTCGCGAAAATCCCCGGTGCGGGCCACTGGCTGCACGCCGAGAAACCGCGCGAGTTCGAGGCGACGGTACGCGCGTGGCTTGAGGGCTGATCATTCAGCTTTTCGAAACCTGCCCGCCGTCTTCCAGCACCATCAATTCGCCGTCGAGCCACGGCAAAAGCCGCAGCGCGCGCGAAATCACAAGGTCTTCGATCAGGCTGCGCATGGTGCGGGCCACGTCACGCGGCACCACCTCGGCCCAATCCGGGCTGGCGTAGAGCGAAATGGTGCGGGCAAAGGGCGCAAATGGCAGCGGCAGGGCCTCGATCTCGTCATGGAACCGTTCCGCACGCATGTAGCCCAGCGGCGTGGTGACCGCCCAACCGACACCGCGCGCCACCAACTTCATCAACGACAGGTGCGCCCCGATTTCGAACCGTTCGGGAAAATCCAGCTTGTGGCGGTTCAGGTGTTTTTCGATCTGTCGCCCGATGAACTGGTCACGGTCATAGCGCAGCAGTGGCAGCGCCCGGGTGACCTCTGCCGCGCCGCCAGCATCGCGCAGCGCTGCGCGCGGGGCCACGAGGATAAAGGGATCACGCACAAGCCTGTGCTCCACAACGCCTTCTGGCGCGGTGCCGCCCGTGGCCGCCACCGCGATATCCAACCTGCCCGAGGTCATTTCCTCGGTAATCTCGTGGCTTGGAGCAGTGATCAGCTTGAATCGGCACTGTGTCATGCTTTCTGCCAGCATGGTCACAAGGCGTGGCGTCAGGTCATGGTCGAAATCGTCGATCACACCCAGGTTCAGCGTGCTGAGGTGGCTGAGGTCCATCACCGACAGTTCGTTCGTGGCCAATCGGAGCTGGCCCAACACGGTCTGAGTCCGCGCCAGAAAACTGCGCCCCGCCGGGGTCAGTTGCATCGGGCGGCGGCCATGATCCAGCAGATTGGTGCCCAGGGCGGCCTCGAGATTGCGCATTTGCTGGCTGACCGCAGGCTGGCTAAGACCGGTCAAATCCGCCGCCTGCGCAACCGTACCGGTCGCGGCAAGGGCTTCGAACACCTCCAGCCCCCGCAGGGTGACGCCTTTGATCAGCACCGGACTCACTCTTCGCAGTTTTGCTTTTTCTTAAACTGCCTACTGGTCCGGTCAACCCGGTTTCCCGTCGACACACCGAAAAACACCCCGCGCGCAAAAGCGCAGTCCGTGCTTTTGTCCTTGCAAAAGATTTCAGCGACTCAGTAGCCTTGGCACAGAACTTCGGCTTCCTCGGCGAAGGCCTTGTAGCGCTGCCAGAACGCTTCGTGCGAGGAATTGTCGGACTGACGGATTTCCTGCGCCTTGTGCGGGTCCTTGAAGAAGGTCGCGGCAAACCGCTGGTCGGCACCGCTGAGCGACCGGTTCGCCACGGTCTGCACACAGCCACACAAATCCCGGTTCGCAGCCTTGCGGTCGGCCTGAAGACATGCCGCCGAAATCGGTCCGCTGGAAAACCGCGTGACTCGGATATCTTCGCGCTTGGACCGCTTGCCGCCGCCGCAGCCCGCCAAAAGCGCCAACATTACCACGATGGTTACGTATTTCATCTGCCTCGCCTCGTTCCACAGGCTGCCGGACTGTTCCCGCCCGATTTTTCCTGCCGTATCTGCTCTTGTCCCCATGGTGACGCATCGGCGCGCCGATTTCAATTCACGAAGCGAACAGGTGCCGCAGCGCTAATTCTCGAACGGTTCATTCAGGTCGGGCCCCGCGGCGCGATTGGAATTCACCCTGGGGGCGACCCGGTGAAACGTCAGCATGTCATCGGCAGGGGCATGCATCAGCGTGGCCGCGCCATGCCCGGCCTCGCCCAGCCACAGCGCCCAGTCATCAGGCCGCAGGATCACCGGCATCCGATGATGAATCGCCTGCATCGGTTCGTTCGCCGCGGTGGTGACGATGGCACAGGTGCGAAACGACAGATCGCCTTGCGCCCAATCCTGCCAGACACCGGCAAAGACCAGCGGGCTGCCGTCACGGCTGTGAATATACCACGGCAGGCGATTGCCATCGGCGTCCTTGGTCCATTCATAGAATCCCGTGGCCGGGATCAGGCACCGCCGTTCACGGCAGGCGACGCGGAAGGCGGGCTTTTCCGCGATGGTTTCCGCTCGCGCGTTGATCAGCAGCGGCCCGCCATTCGGTGCCTTGTACCAATGCGGCAGAAACCCCCAGCGCAAGGCAGTCAACCTGCGCTGGCCATCGGCGGTCAGGACGGCGTGCACATCGTTCGTCGGACAGACGTTGTAGTTGGGCACGGACGGCAGATCGTTCGCAGGCTGTGCGGCAAACATCTGTGCCATGGCATCCGGTGGCAGGGTGACCGCGAAACGCCCACACATGGCCTAGACCTGCAACAGATTGGAATAGAGCATCAGCCCCCAGTCCACCAATTCGCGTTCCACCGGCCCCCAGAGCACCCCAAACCGCAACGGGTCCATACCGGTCGCCCGTGCCAGATCATTCAGGCTACGCCGCCCGTCGATGCCCGCGATCAACGGTGCGGCGTCCCTGGGCAAGGTCACGCGCGTCTTGACCCCGGAATGGGCAATGGGCAGCGGTTTGCCCTGCGCCACGGCCTGTGCCAACGCGCGCGCATGCACGCCGCGAAGATGCGGCCGCAACGTTCGGTTGCGGCCATGGGCCGGGGTGCGCGTGTCGCCCTCGGGCACGGCATAGGCGACATGCAGGCGCAGACAGCCACGCAGCTTTTCCGCAACTGCCATTTGCGTTGCGTCCGCCATGCCGTCTGGCACCGGGGCAATGCGTTTCAGATCATAGAGCGCCGGTGTCGCAAAGCTTTGCAGCCGCCAGCCGCTGCGCCCCAGCGTCGCCAGCAGATCGGCCACGTCATAGGCCTTGTCCTGACTGTGCAGCAGAAGGTCGTAGAACCCCGCGTCGCTTTCGCGGTGGTCACCCAAATTGGGATTGGTGCGGAACGGATGGCCCTCTGGCAGGGCCGCGACCAGTTCCTTTGCCTGCGCCAGCCGGTCCTGCGGGGGGACACCGTCGAACAAGGCACCAAACGCCTCTTGCAAGGGATAGACGCCCGACCGGCCGTATGGCGCATAGACCATGAAGCCCAACGCCCCGCCTTCTGCCAAGGCACCGCGCAGCGCGGCGAACCCCGCATCGGGGTCTGGCAGGTGGTGCAGCACCCCGCAACAGTCGATATAGTCGAACCGGCCCAGTTCTGGCGCGTCCAGCAGGCTGCCAGTGACAAAGGTGATCCCCGTCAAGCCACGCGCCTTGGCACGTGCCTCTGCAACCTTGCGGGCGCTTTTGGACAAATCGACATAGGTGATGTCATACGGTCGGCCTGCGCTGGTCAGCACCTGCGCCAACTGGATCAGCCCGTCACCTGTCCCGCCGCCGGCCACCAGCGCGCACAACGGCCGCGACCAGTCGCGCTGACCGCCAAAACAGAAATGGTCAATCTCCAGCGGATGAGACGGAGAGCCGGCGATCAACCGCTTGGCTTCGTCCGCGGGGTCGCGTTCGGGATAGGGGTATACCTCGTACTGCTCCTTGACGCCGACCATGCTGCCCTCTTTGTCCGTACCCGTTACGGACTGCCCGGGCAGCGGCCCCGGGTCAAGCCCACGAAACAGAAACACGGGGCAATACCGGCCCTAGCCCTTGCGGGCAAGTTCGATCCGGGCCTGCAGCATCGACATGTCTTTCAGAATCCGCGCCCGTTCGGTGCGGTCGCCGGTCTCGCGCAGTTCGACGCGCAGCTTTCCCAGTTCCCGGGACAGTGACACGAATTCCGGTACCGCGCCGTTTTCCCTGAGAATGCGGTTCAGCACGGCGTTTTCCGGGTCGTCGCAGGCCGACAACGGTTTGCCCGCCCCGGGCAGGTTGTCGAATTCGCCTTCGGCCTCGGCCTTGGCGATCTTGGCGTTGATCAGGTCGATCAGGGGATGATCCATGGCAAACTGTTCCGTCAAACGCCTTGACCGGCGCATATCCCCGACGAAACTATCGCAAACCGCCATATGTGAAAAGGATTGCCCATGCTGACCGGAACCTGCCTGTGCGGCGCTGTCACCTGGACGTTTGACGGGACACCCCCCGACGCCACCGCCTGCAACTGCACCGCGTGCCGCCGCTATGGCACGCTTTGGGCCTATGACTGGGACGGCGGCGTGATCGCGGTGCACGGGCCGGTCAAACCCTGGGCCCGCGCCAACAAGGAACCATCGCTTGATTTCCTGTTCTGCCCGACCTGTGGCTGCCTCGCCGCCTGTCAAGGGCGAAGGGCGAACGACGCCGGGCACCGCCCCATCGCGGTCAACCTGCGGCTGGCCGACGATCCGGGCGCGGTTGCAGAGATTCCGCTGTTGCGCTTTGACGGCCTGCACAGTTTCGAAGACATCGACCCGATGGAACGCCACGTAAAGGACCTGTGGTTCTGAAATTCACGCGATAGGCGCGACCGAATCCCTTGCCAACGCCGTGAAAGCTTTCGGGAGGACAGGAAACCTCAAGGAACCGAAAGCGATGAATTTGAACCTGCGCAAATGGGCCACCCCGCTGACTGCGGCCACCTTTCTGATCACCGGGGTAACCGGGATCGTGTTGTTCTTCCATGCCGGCGGAACACTCAGCCGTGTCGCGCATGAATGGATCGGCATGGCCGTGATGGTCGTGTTCCTGTTCCACATGGCGCTGAACTGGCGCGCCTTCACCTGCTATGTCAAACGCCCGCTGGCTGCTGCGATCATGGGCCTGGGGGTGCTGGCCACGGTCCTGACGTCTGTGCCGCTGGGCGGTGGCGGCAGCGGCTTTGACCCGCGCATCGCTTTTGGCGCGATGCAGGGCGCCAGGCTGGAAACGCTCGCCGACCTGGCCGGCAAGACGCCGGACGCACTGCGCGCGCAATTGCAGGCAGGCGGGTTCGACACCCAAAACGGTGCCCAGACGGTCACCGACCTCAGCGGCGGCGACCGGGACCGCGCCATGCAGGTGTTGGCCGTGGCCTTTGCAAAGGCGCCCTGACGGTGGGTAAATCAAAAAGGCGCGGCCCTTTTTCCGGGGCCGCGCCTTGGGACGATCGCGCAAGGCGGAGGGCTCTGCCCCCCGCACCCCCCGAGGTATTTGGAAAACCAAAGACCAGGGGAGCCGCGTTACTTCATCGTGATGCGGCCATCTGTATAGGGCTTGTAGGGCGCGTTCACCGCAAGGTATTCCGCCGTCACATCGGCCAGGTCGGGACCGTAGTCATAGACGTTCATGGCATCGCGGAACATCTTGTAGCCGTCGCCGCCGTTGCGGACGTAGTTGTTGGACACCACGCCATAGGTCGCTGCCGGGTCGATCGGCGCACCACCGACCATCACGTCGGAAATCCGGCTGCCGGGGGCGTTGCCCGCGGTCACCGTGAAGGAAATGCCGGCCACCTGCGGGAAGCGGCCCGCGCCTTCCTCGATCTGGCTGACGCCGTTTTCAAGCGCGTCGATGATGGTCTGACCGGTCACCTGGAAGGTCGACAGCGTGTTCTGGAACGGCAAGACCGTCAGGACTTCGCCCATGGTCACGTCGCCCGCGTCGATCGAGGCACGCAGGCCACCGCCATTGGCGATGGCGATCTGAATGCCCTGCTCCTTGACCCGTGCCAGCATCGCGTCGGCCACAAGGTTGCCCATCGGACATTCCATCGCACGGCAAACATCGCGCGAGCCGTCGATCGCGTCGGCGGCGCTGGCCACGACTTTCTGGCGGATTTCCTCGAGCGGCTGAGCGGCTTCGGCGATGCGCGCCTTGGTCGCCTCGTCTTCGTGCACTGCGGCATCCATCAGCAGCGGCTGGCCCTTGGCCTCGACGATTTCACCGGCATCGTTGAAAGTCACGTTCAACTCGCCCAGGAACTTGCCATAGGCATAAGCCGACAGGATCGCGGTGTTGTTCACCATCGTCGGATACGGCCCTTCGGCCCCGTCCATGTCACCCAGCAGGGTGTTGGTATGGCCGCCCACGATCACGTCAACGCCGGTGGTTTCCGCAGCAACACGCTTGTCCACGGCATAGCCCGAATGCGACAGCACGATGATCTTGTTGACGCCCTCGGCGGTCAGCTTGTCGACCTCGCCCTGCACCGCGTCAACCGGATCGGTGAAAATGACGTTCGGGCCCGGGCTGGCCAGTTCGTCGGTGTCCTGCGGGGTCAGGCCGATCAGGCCCAGCTTTTCACCGCCACGTTCGATCACGGTCGATTTCAGCAGCTTGTCCTTCAGCAGTTCCTCGCCGCTGAAGTCTGCGTTCGACATCAGCACCGGGAAGGTGACCGCATCCATGAAGCCGCGCAGGACCTCGGGGCCGTCGTCGAATTCGTGGTTGCCCACGGTCATCGCGTCATAGCCCATCTTGTTCATCATCTCGGCGGCAAGCTTGCCCTTGTAATAGGTATAAAAGAGCGTTCCCTGAAACTGATCGCCGCCATCGAAAAGGACCGAGTTGTTCGACCGTGCCCGCGCTTCGGTGATTGCGGTCATCAGGCGGGCAGAGCCGCCGAAGCATTTGCCTTCGGCGTTCGAGTCTTCGGAACAGCCGGAATCATATTTGCTGATCGGCTCGAACCGGGCGTGGAAATCATTGGTGTGCAGAATGGTCAGCGAATAGTCGGCACTTGCGACACCTGCGGAAAGCGCCAATGCAGCCGCGCTGCCAAGGAGGCGGATAAACATGAGAATCCTCTCTGTCGGTTTTTGTTATCGGGCAATCGTGCAATGGGTTGGGCGGCAAGTCAAAGCTTCGCGCAACGTCACGTGACCCCCTGTTGGGTTGTAGCCCGCTTTCGTGCATGTTTTTTGAAACACCGGGTGTCGTCGACCGAACGCAGCGCGAGAGTCGCTTGACGCATTGCCCGACAGGCGGCATCTGGACGCCATGCTGATCTATAAAATCCTTCGTGGCCCGGAATGGGCCGATCTTCAGGCCCGGGGCGAAACCCCCGGCGCCCCGGTCGATGTGGCCGACGGTTTCGTGCATTTCTCGACCGCCACTCAGGCCGCCGAAACCGCCGCGAAACATTTCGCCGGGGCCGAGGGGCTGGTCCTTCTGGCGCTGGACAGCGATACGCTGGGCGACGGGCTGAAGTGGGAACCGTCGCGCGGTGGCGCGCTGTTCCCCCATCTCTACGGACCTTTGCGGCTGGCCGACGTACTGTGGCACACGCCTCTACCGCTGGGGGCCGACGGCCACATCTTCCCGGATGACATGACATGAGCCTGATCGAACGCGCGGGGCTGGCCCTGCTGCACAAGGTGGACCCCGAAACCGCGCATGGCCTTGCCCTCAAGGCCCTGCAACTGGGTGTCGCCCCGGCGCCGGGGCTCGTCACCTCCGACCGGCTGCGCACGCAGGTGGCCGGGCTGTCCCTGCCCAACCCTATCGGGCTGGCCGCCGGGTTCGACAAGAACGCAACCGCGCTCTTGGGGCTCAGCCGCGCAGGTTTCGGCTTTTTCGAGGTCGGCGCCGCCACCCCGCGCCCGCAACCCGGCAACCCGCGCCCGCGGCTCTTCCGCCTGACCGAAGACCAGGCCGCGATCAACCGCTTCGGCTTCAACAACGACGGGATGGAGGCGATCGCCCGGCGGCTGGCCCTGCGCCCGCGCGACGCGGTGATCGGTCTGAACCTTGGCGCCAACAAGGACAGCGCCGACCGCGCCGCCGACTTCGCCACCGTGCTCGCCCGCTGCGGTCGGAACCTTGACTTCGCCACGGTGAACGTCTCCAGCCCCAACACCGAAAAGCTGCGCGACCTGCAGGGCAAAGCGGCGCTTTCGGCGCTGCTGGCCGGGGTCATGGCCGCCAACGCGGGCCTCGACACCCCGATCCCGGTTTTCCTGAAGATCGCCCCGGACCTAGACGACCAGGGTCTGGCCGACGTGGCCGAGGTCGCGCGCGCCTCAGGCGTCGCCGGTGTCATCGCCACCAACACCACCCTGTCGCGCACCGGCCTGCAATCGGTGCACCGTGACCAGGCGGGCGGCCTCTCCGGCCAGCCGCTGTTCGAAAAATCCACCCGCGTCCTCGCCCGCCTGTCGGACCTGACCGAAGGCCAGTTGCCCCTGATCGGCGTGGGCGGGGTCAGCTCGGCCGAACAGGCCTATGCCAAGATCCGCGCCGGCGCCAGCGCGGTGCAGCTCTATACCGCTCTTGTCTACAAGGGCCTGTCACTTGCCGCCGACATCGCCCGCGGGCTTGACCGCCTGCTCGCCCGCGACGGGTTCGCGCAGGTGGCCGATGCCGTCGGCACCGGGAAAGAGGACTGGCGATGATCACCATCTGGCACAACCCGCGCTGTTCGAAATCGCGTCAGGCGCTGACCCTGCTGCAAGACAGCGGCGCCAACATCACCATCCGCAAATACCTCGAAGACGCGCCCACGCTCGATGACCTCCGCGCCGCGCAGGCCGCGCTCGGCCTGCCCGTCATCGACATGATGCGCCCGAAAGAGCCCGAATTCCGCGATCGGGGCCTCTCCCGTGACATGGACGACGCAACGCTGCTGCGCGCCATGGCCGAAACCCCAAAACTGATCGAACGCCCGATCGTCTTCCGGGACGGCAAGGCCCTGATCGCCCGCCCGCCGGAACGGGTGCGGGACCTCCTCTGACCCTTTCATCTTTCCGCAAAATACTCCCGGGGTGAATTTGCCGGAACGGCAAAGATGGGGCAGCGCCCCCTCTCCCCGGTCCGGGCAAGGCCCGGACCAATCCTGTGCGCGCGCCGAAGGCGCGGGCTCGTTCAGATCACGCCGCCTTGGACGCGGGCGCGAACCGACCGTAAAAGCTCTGCCCCTTCTCGGCCATCTCCCGCAGCAGTGGCGGGCAGGCGAAGCGGTCACCAAAGGCCTCGGTCAGCTGGTCGCAGCGCTCCGCCGCATAGGGCGCGCCGATCATGTCCAGCCAGCTCAGCGGGCCACCGGACCACGGCGCAAACCCCCAGCCCAGGATCGCGCCGACGTCGCCTTCGCGAATGTCCATCAGCACGCCTTCCTCCAGCGCGCGCACCGCCTCAAGCGACTGCACGAACAGCAGCCGGTGCTGCACGTCGATCAGGCTCGGCTGATCGTCCGACTGCGGGTACTGCGCCTGTACGGTTGTGCTCAGGCCCGTGCGCTTGCCTGCCGCGTCGTAGTCATAAAAGCCCGCCTTCGCCTTGCGGCCCAGCCGCCCCTGCGCTTCCATCCAGAAGATGACCTCGTCGACCGCGCCGTCGGGATAGGCATCGCCCATCGCCGCCTTCGTGGCCCGTGCGATCTTGGCACCCAGATCGATGCTGGTCTCGTCCACCAGCTGCAGCGGCCCCAGCGGCATACCCAGCATCTTGGCGGCATTTTCGATCAGCGCGGGGGCCACGCCCTCAGCCACCATGCGGATGCCTTCGTTGATGTAGGGAATGATGCAGCGGTTTGCATAGAAGAACCGCGCGTCGTTCACAACGATCGGCGTCTTGCGGATCTGGCGCACGAAATCCAGCGCCTTGGCCACCGCGCGGTCACCGGTTTGCTTGCCCTTGATGATCTCGACCAGCAGCATCTTTTCCACCGGGCTGAAGAAATGAATGCCGATGAACTGCTCGGGACGTTTGCTGGCCTTGGCCAGCCCGGTGATCGGCAGGGTCGAGGTGTTCGACGCAAAGATGCAGTCCTCGCCGATCACCGCCTCGACCGCAGCGGTCACCTCGGCCTTGATCTTGGGGTCCTCGAACACCGCCTCGATGATCAGGTCACAGCCTGCCAGGTCATTGTAATCCGCGGTCGCCGTGATCCGGTCCAGCATTGCCTCTTTCTTCTCGGGCGTGGCCTTCTTGCGGGCGATGCCCTTGTCCATGTAGCTGGCGGTATAGGCCTTGCCACGTTCCGCCGCCGCGATATCGCGATCCAGCAGAACCACGTCGATTCCCGCCTGCGCGCTGACCAGCGCGATGCCCGCGCCCATCATGCCCGCGCCCAGCACACCCAGCTTCTGCACCCGTTGGTCGGCCACGTCGGCAGGTCGCACCGCGCCTTTTTCCAGCGCTTCCTTGTTGACGAACAGCGACCGGATCATCGCGCTTGACGACGGGTTTATCAGGACATTGGTGAACCAGCGCGCCTCGATCCGCAGCGCGGTGTCGAAATCGACCAGCGCGCCTTCATAAACCGCCGACAACAGCGCCTTGGCCGCCGGGAACACCCCATGGGTCTTGCCGTTGACCATGGCCGAGGCACCCACGAAGGTCATGAACCCTGCCGGATGGTACGGTGCCCCGCCCGGCATCTTGTAGCCCTTGGCGTCCCAGGGTTTCACCAGGTCGGCGTCCTTGGCACTCAGTACCCAGTCGCGCGCGGCGGCCATCGGGTCTTCGCTGACCTCGTCGATGATGCCGGCTGCCTTGGCCTTTTTCGGATCCGACAGCTTGCCTTCCAGCAGGAAGGGCGATGCGCCCATCGCGCCCAGCTTGCGCACCAGCCGCGTGGTGCCGCCCGCGCCGGGGAAGATGCCGACCATGATTTCCGGCAGGCCGATCTTGGCCTTGGGATTGTCGGCGGCAAAGATGCGGTGACAGGACAGCGGGATTTCCAGACCGATGCCCAGCGCGGTGCCCGGCAGAACGGCGGCGATCGGCTTGCCGCCCTTCTTGGTTTTGGGGTCCATCCCGGCCAGTTCGATCTTCCGCAGGATGCCATGGGTGCGCATGATGCCTTCGAACAGGCCGCGCGCCGGTTCGTCACCTGCATCTTCCTTCATCTTGGCCAGAACGTTCAGGTCCATGCCCCCGGCAAAGCTGTCCGGCTTGCCCGAGGTCAGGATCACGCCCTTGACGGCGTCGTCCGCAAGCGCCTGATCGATCAGGCTGTCGAGCAGTTGAAACGCCTCAAGGCTCATCACGTTCATCGACTTGCCGGGGGTGTCCCAGACGAGGGTGGCAATGCCGTCGGCATCGGTGGACATCGTGAAATCTGTCATCTTGGTCTCCAGGTCGGGTGCCCATGCGGACCTTGCCGGCAGGGCAGTTCGTTTCATAGGTCGCAGGCGCCCGGAACCAAGCGGGCGCCGCGGATCATTCCTTGCCGGCTCTTGTCCGGCTTGCGATCTCGGATTTCTGGCCGCGGGCCATGTCATCGCAGATGATCGGGAAGGCCGCGTTGCAGGCCGTGGATTCAATCCGCGTGCCTTTCCACTGGCCGTCGATCAGCAACAGCGTCATGTCGTTCCAGTAAGGGGCCATGATCTGCTCGCCTTCGCGCAGGATATACGTCACATGGCGCCCCGCCAGCGTCTGGCGGTCCTTGTCCAGGAACACCGCGTCCTTGCAGACCCGGTGATATTCCTGCGCCCCCAACCGTCCGAGATGGTCTCGGAAGTCGTTCATCGCGATTTCCATTTCGAGCGCCGAGCTCAGCACGATCTCACGATCCGCGGTCAACATCATGTTGGGGATGGCCAGGTGTCGCAACATCAGTTCCAGGTCCCGAGTCCACAGCGCGCGGGTCACCGCATCAAGATTTGCCTGATAGATGTCGCGCGCCGTGGCCATGGATCAAACCCTTTCAATGATGGTCGCCGCCCCCATCCCGCTTGCAATGCACAACGTGGCCAGGCCGGTGCCCTTCCCGCTGCGTTCCAGTTCGTCCAGCAGCGTACCGATAATGATCGCGCCGGTGGCCCCAAGCGGATGCCCCATCGCAATCGACCCACCGTTAACGTTAACGCGGTCGGCATCGACGTCAAATGCCTGCATGAAGCGCAGCACGACCGAGGCGAATGCCTCGTTCACCTCGAAAAGGTCGATGTCAGAAATCGCCATGCCACTGTCTGCCAGGATCTTTTGTGTCACCGGCACGGGACCGGTCAGCATGATGGTTGGATCGGTGCCGATCTTTGCGGTGGCCTTGATCCGGGCGCGCGGCTTAAGCCCCCATTTTTCACCGAATTCCTTGTTGCCGATCAGGATCCCGGCAGAGCCATCGACGATGCCCGAGGAATTGCCGGCGTGGTGGATGTGGTTGATCCGCTCAAGATGCGGATATTTCATCAACGCCACCTTGTCGAAGCCCGGCATGACCTCACCCATGTCCTTGAAACTGGGCTTGAGCGCACCCAGCCCCTGCATGTCGGTGCCCGGACGTATGAATTCGTCATGGTCCAGGATCGCCAGCCCGTTGACGTCGCGCACGGTGACAATGGATTTGTCGAACCGCCGGTCGTCCCAGGCCGCCTTGGCCCGGCGCTGCGATTCCACCGCCAGCGCATCGGCGTCGTCGCGGGTGAACCCATACTCGGTCGCGATCAGGTCGGCAGAAATGCCCTGCGGCACGAAATAGGTCTCCATTGCGATGCTGGGGTCCACGGCAATCGCCGCCCCGTCGCTGCCCATGGGCACCCGGCCCATCATTTCCACGCCACCGGCGATATAGGCATCACCCGCACCGCCCTTGACCTGGTTCGCGGCCAGGTTCACCGCCTCCATGCCACTGGCGCAGAACCGGTTGATCGCCAGCCCGGGAATGGCTTGATCGAGGTCCGAAGCCAGAACCGCGGTACGTGCCAGGCAGCCCCCCTGTTCGCCCACCTGGGTGACATTGCCCCAGATCACATCCTCTACCGCATGGCCTTCCAGCCCGTTGCGATCCTTCAGCGCGTTCAGCACCTGTGTGGACAACCGCACCGCGGTCACCTCTTGCAGGCTGCCGTCCTTGCGGCCCTTGCCACGCGGCGTGCGCACGGCGTCATAGATATAGGCATCTGTCATGGTCGTCTCCTTCAGGCCCGGTCCGACGGGTTTCCGGGCATCAGATCGTAGGGGTGTTTCCACCCCGGGGTGTTCTGGATGTTGCTCAGCCAGCGGTCGATATGCGCCCACTCGGCACGGTCAAAGCCAAACGGCTCTGGATAATAGAGGTAAGCACAGCACGACAGGTCGGCGTTGCTCAGACCGTCCCCGACAATCCAGTCGCGTCCCTCGAGGTGGCTGTTCAGCACGTGATAGGTCGCCTTCAACCGCCCCTGGCAAAAGGCGATCACGTCGGCGTTGCGATGCTTCTCGGGCAGGAAATTCATCAGGAACCGCGTCATCCCCGCCATCGAGGACAGCTTGTGATTGTCCCACAACACCCAACGCAGCACCTCGTACTTGTCCTCGGGCGCCCCCCCGAACTTGCCAGTCCTGTCGGTGATCCACTGCTGGATCGCACCCGATTGCGACAGCCTGAACTCACCATCGACCAGCAGGGGCGCCTCGCCCATCACGTTTTCCGCGCGGAATTCCGGGGTGCGCGACGCGCCATTGAAGAAGTCGACGAACACCGGCTCCCAGTCGAGCCCCGAAAGCTCCAGCGCCAGCGCCGCCTTGTAGGAATTTCCGGATTCCCCGAAGCAATGAAGTTTGATGGTCATGTCAGAGGCCTCACGTTTCATTTGTGACGAGGGCGCACGCGGGGGATTTTGCATCCCCCGCACCCCCTGCAGGATATTTGCAGCAAGATGATGGGAAAGGACTGCTTTGGTTACCGGTTGTTAACACTGCCTCGGCCAGATTGGTGCCACGGTACAGGCTGGGAAGCCGATGACCGTGCAAGGTGATGGCCCACCGGTCCGCCCGCAAGGGTAAACCCCGATTTGGCGCGGACCGGTGGGCTTGACTGTCCGCCACATCATCTTGCCGAAAATATCCCACGGGGGTGTGGGGGTGTGAAACCCCCACCGCCCACGTTTCCAGGGGCGTCGCGCTCAGGCCCATCACAGCCCCCTCGCAATCAGTTCTTTCATGATCTCGTTGGTGCCGCCATAGATCCGCTGCACCCGTGCATCCGTCCACATCTCCGCAACCGCGTATTCCTGCATGAAACCATAGCCGCCATGCAGTTGCAGGCAGTCGTCCAGCACTTCGCCCTGGGTGTCCGACAACCAGTATTTCGCCATTGCCGCCTTCTCGACCGACAGGTCACCTTTGAGGTGCTCTGCGATGCAGGCATCAAGAAACGCGCGCGAAACGGTTGTCTTGGTCTGGCACTCGGCCAGCTTGAACCGGGTGTTCTGAAACTGTGTCAGCGGGCCGCCAAACGCCTCGCGTTCCTTGCAATAGGCGATGGTGCGCGCCACGGCGCCTTCCATCGCGCCCACCGCGCCACAGCCGATGATCAGCCGCTCCTGCGGCAGTTGCCGCATCATCTGGTAAAACCCCTGCCCCTCCTGCTGACCCAGCAGGTTTTCCGGTGCGATCTCGACATTGTCGAAGAACAGCTCGGACGTGTCCGCCGCATGGCAGCCGATCTTTTCAAGGTTGCGGCCCCGGGTGAACCCCTCGGCACCGTCGGTTTCCACCACCACCAGCGACACACCCCTGGCGCCTTCGGCCGGGTCGGTCTTGGCGGCGACGATGATCAGGTTGGCGTGCTGGCCGTTGGTGATGAAGGTCTTCTGCCCCGACAGCCGGTAGGCGTTGCCATCGCGGATCGCGCGGGTGCGGATCCGTTGCACGTCCGACCCGCCGGACGGTTCGGTCATCGCCAGCGCGCCGACCAGGTCCCCGCTGACCATCCGGGGCAGCCAGCGCGCCTTCTGCTCTTCGGTGCCGTAGGCCAGGATGTAATGCGCCACGATCCCGGAATGAATGCCGTGGCCCCAACTGGCCAGGTTCAGGCGCGAGCCTGCCATCAGGATCACCGCCTCATGGCCGAAATCGCCGCCCGCGCCGCCATAGGCTTCGGGCACAGAGGGGCACAGCAACCCCAATTCGCCGGCCTGCTGCCAGGTTTCGCGGTCCATCTGGCCCTGTTTCCGCCACTTGTCATACAGCGGCATCCACTCGGTTTCGATGAACCGTTCGGTCATTTCTTCGAGCATCCTGTGCTCGTCGGTCATCCAGTCGGACATCTGCGCGCCTTCCTCCCCTTGGCACCTATCGTTTGCGTTGGTCCAGCTCCGCGTTGAACAGCCGCAACCGGTGGGTCAGCGCCTCGGTATCCGTGACGCTGTTCCAGTGCTCGAAGACGAAACTCAGCGCCTCGCCCTCATCCAAACCGGCCTCCTGCGCGAATTTGCGCAGGTTGCGGTATCCGTCCTCGGTCATGCCGAGGGTGATCCGGCGGGTCAGGCGAAAGCGTTTGGGCATCGTTTCTCCCTGGGATCACCCCGCGGGCCGGGGTTGCCCCCCGGCGCGCGCTCAGAACTGCTCGGCCGTCAGCGCCATCACCGTCTCTGCCCCGGTTTCGATCCGGCGCAGGTGCATGACGGTCGCAGGCAGCTGGCGTGCCATATAGTAGCGACCGGTCGCCAGCTTCGTCTCGTAGAACGCCACGTCAGAGGCGCCCCCATCCAGCGCCGCCTTGGCCGCGATCGCCATCCTGGACCACATGTAGCCCAGGCAGACATGGCCGAAGAGATGCATGAAGTCATACGACCCGGCCAGGGCGTTGTTGGGGTTTTTCATGCCGTTTTGCATGAAATACATCCCCGCCGCCTGCAGATCCTTGCTGGCCGCTTTCAGCGGCTCCAGGAAGTCGCGGTCGATGCCCTCGTCCTTGCCTTTGTTTTCGCCGATGAAATCCTTGATCATCGCGAAGAAGGCCATGACGTGCTTGCCGCCGTCCTGCGCCAGCTTGCGGCCCACGAGGTCCAGCGCCTGAATGCCGTTGGCGCCTTCGTAGATCATCGCGATCCGCGCATCGCGGGCATATTGCGACATGCCCCATTCCTCGATGTAGCCATGCCCGCCATAGACCTGCTGGGCATTCACCGCCATCTCGAACCCCTTGTCGGTCTGGAAGCCCTTGATGACCGGGGTCATCAGGGAAATCAGCCCGTCGGCATCCTTGTCCCCCAGACGGTGCGCGCGGTCGATCAGGTGTGCGCCCCAGTAGGTGAAGGCCCGCGCGCCCTCGGTAAAGGCTTTCTGGTCCATCAGGTTGCGGCGGATGTCGGGATGCACGATCAGCGGATCGGCGGGGCCATCGGGGTTTTCCGCCCCGGTCACGGCACGCCCCTGCAGGCGGTCCTTGGCATAGGCCACGGCGTTCTGATAGGCGATTTCCGACTGCGCATAGCCCTGCAGGCCCACACCCAGGCGCGCCTCGTTCATCATGGTGAACATGGCGCGCATGCCCTTGTGTTCCTCGCCCAGCAGGAACCCGGTCGCCGCGTCATAGTTCATGACGCAGGTGGCATTGCCGTGAATGCCCATCTTCTCTTCGATCTTGCCGACCGACACGCCGTTGCGATCGCCCAAAGTGCCGTCATCGTTGACCATGAACTTGGGTACAATGAACAGCGACACGCCCTTGATCCCCTCGGGACCGCCGGTGATCTTGGCCAGCACAAGGTGAATGACGTTGTCGGACAGGTCGTGATCGCCGGCCGAGATGAAAATCTTCTGCCCGGTGATCTTGTAGCTGCCATCCGCCTGCGGTTCCGCCTTGGTCCGCATCAGCCCTAGGTCCGTTCCGCAATGCGGTTCGGTCAGGTTCATGGTGCCGGTCCAGTCGCAGGTGGTCATCTTCGGCAGGTACCTGGCCTTCTGTTCGTCCGACCCGTGCACGTAGATTGCAGAATAGGCCCCGTGCGTCAGGCCCTGGTACATGTTGAACGCCATGTTGGCCGACACGAACGGTTCCATCGCCGCGGTGTTCATCAGGTACGGAAGCCCCTGACCACCATAGTCCGGGTCGCAGTCCAGCGCCGTCCAGCCGCCCTCCTTGATCGCCTCGAACGCGGCCTTGAAGCCATCCGGCGTGCGCACCACGCCGTTTTCCAGCGTGCAGCCCTGCTGATCGCCCACCGCGTTCAGCGGCAGCAGCACCTCGGTGGCCAGTTTTCCGGCCTCTTCCAGCACCGCGCCGGTAAAGTCGCGGTCCAGTTCCTCGTAGCCGGGCACATCGGATTCAGAGGCCTTCAACACGTCATGCAGGATGAACTGCATGTCTTTGGTCGGCGCGGCATAGATCGGCATGGTGTCTCTCCCTTGCGTGCAACCGCCGAAGGTTACTCGGCGGCCTTTTTCGTGGTCCCGAGCGAGGCGAGCATCTTTTCGCCCCAGCTCATCTGTTCTTTCAGCTCCGCGATGGCCTCGTTCAGCTCGTCGCGCTGGCGTTCCATGTCGGACAGCCGGTCGCGGGCGATCTCATAGGTCTTCTGCAACTGCGTCTGCTGCTGGTCCCCCATGTGATAGAGGTCCAGAAGCTGGCGGATTTCCTCGAGGCTGAACCCGAAGCGCTTGCCGCGCAGGATCAGCTTCAGCCGGGCGCGGTCGCGCTTGGTGAACAGGCGCTTCTGGCCTTCGCGCACCGGGAACAGCAGTTCCTTGCTTTCGTAAAACCGCAGGGTTCGCGGCGTCACGTCGAAGGCTTCGCACATCTCGCGGATCGTCATCAGTCTTTCATCGGTCATCTTGGTCAATGCCCCTTACTGCGTTTCAAGGGCGCGACATGCTTCGCTGCGGCCCTGTCTTACAATAGAATTTTACGTTGACGTAAGCCGTACGCCACGTCACTTTAAAGATGACGTAAGATCAAGCAACGTCAACCTGTAAATGCAGAAACAATCTTTCAAGTTGCCCTGGGGTCCCAATCTGGTGATCGGGCCGCGACCGGCGCGTTACAGCCCCAGAGATTCGGCGGTTTCGTCGCGCAGGCGCTGCAACTCGTCCATCGCCTCGTCCAGCTGGCGGCGCTGCTCGCGCAACTCCTCCATCTGCCGATCGGCCATCTCGATCCAGACACGCATCTGCGCCTCGGTGCCTTCCTTTTCATAGATCAGCAGCCATTGGCGCAGCTCTTCCAGCTGGAAACCGAACTTTCGGCCGCGCAGGATCAGCTTCATCCGCGCCACCTCGCGCGGGCCATAGAATCGCGACCGGCCATCGCGCTCTGGCTCGAGCAGCTCGATATATTCATAATAGCGCAGCGTCCGCGGCGTGACCTCGAACTTGGCGCACATTTCCTTGAAGCTCAGGCGCGTGGCAGTCATGACTGGATCCCCCCGTTGGGGGGAACCTAGCAAACCCTGCCGCAAGGGCAACAGCCCGCGCACCGCTTGCACCCACCCCCGGGGCCGTGCACATAAGGGACGACAGACCGCCGGAGGCGTCCCATGACCGCAGACAAGACCCAGATCGCCCGTCAGTTCATCGGCATCATCCCCCACGCCCGTGCCCTCGGGCTGGAAATCACCGATATCGGCGACGGCATGGCGGAAATCCGGATGCCCTACGACGAACGGCTGATCGGCGACCCGGAAACCGGGGTGCTGCACGGCGGCGCGGTCTCGACCCTGATGGACACCTGCGGCGGCGCCGCGGTGATGAGCCACCCCAAGGCGCCCGCCGGCACCGCCACGATCAACCTGCGCATCGACTACATGCGCGCGGCCACGCCGGGCCAGGCGATCACCGCGCGGGCCGAATGCTATCACATCACCCGCTCGGTCGCCTTCGTCCGCGCCACCGCCTATGACGACGACCGCTCGCGCCCGGTGGCCTCCGCCGCCGGCGCCTTCACGGTGGAGGCGAAATAATGGCCCGCAAGCCCCCCGAACCGGTCCAGGTGGTCAAGCAACGCCGCGACGCCGCGCTCCGGGCGCTGGCCCATGGCGTGCCCTATATCCAGTTTCTCGATATCGGCTTCGACCGGCGCGGCGACGAACTGACCGCGATCCTGCCCTTCGACGACAAGCTCATCGGCAACCCGTTCCTGCCCGCGATCCACGGCGGCGTCACCGCCGCCTTCCTCGAGGTCACGGCCATCATCAGCCTCGGCTGGTCGCTGCTCTGGGAACAGATCGAATCCGGCGCCATCGACACCGAAGACCTGGAAAGCGGGCAATTGCCCCGCCTGCCCAAGACCATCGACTTCACCGTCGACTATCTGCGCTCGGGCCTGCCGCGCGACGCTTACGCCCGCGCCAGGATCAACCGCTCCGGCCGCCGCTACGCCTCGGTCCATGTCGAAGCCTGGCAGGACAACCGCGCCCGCCCCTTCGCCCAGGCCACCGCGCATTTCCTGATGCCCCCGTCCGGACCCGCGGCGTGACGCCCCTGCTTTCATCTTTCTCCAAATACTCATGCGCCGCCGCCACCGGCACCGCGCTGCCCGTCAGGGCCTCGCCGTGACACCCAGCCCCCGACCCGCCGATGCAGCCTGAACATAGCGCCCCGGTCACGCATGGCCGCGTCCTGAAAATCGCCCTGCCGATCGTTCTGTCGAACGCCACCGTCCCGATTCTGGGCGCGGTGGACACCGGCGTGATGGGCCAGCTTGGCCAGGCCGCACCGATCGGTGCCGTCGGCATCGGCGCGGTCATCCTGTCGGCGGTCTACTGGATCTTCGGCTTCCTGCGCATGGGAACGGCGGGCCTTGCCGCGCAGGCCGCCGGTCGCCGTGACCGGGCCGAGGTCGCGGCGCTCCTGACCCGCGTCCTGCTCATCGGCCTGACCGCCGGGGCGATCATGATCGCGGGCCAACTCGCGCTCTTCCGCGCGGCCTTCGCCCTTTCTCCCGCCTCGGACGAGGTCGAGTCCCTGGCCCGCCAGTACATGTCGATCCGGGTCTGGTCGGCCCCGGCCGCCATCGCGCTTTACGGGATCACCGGCTGGCTGGTGGCGCAGGAACGCACCCGCGCCGTGCTGGTGCTGCAAGTCTGGATGAACGGGCTCAACGTCGGGCTCGACCTGCTCTTCGTTCTTGGCCTTGGCTACGGGATCGGCGGCGTCGCCGTCGCCACCTTCCTCGCCGAATGGTCAGGGCTCGCGCTTGGCCTCTGGCTTTGCCGCGCGGCCTTCCGCGTGCCTGACTGGCGCGACTGGGCCCGGGTCTTCGATCGTGCAAGGCTGGTCACGATGGCCCGCGTCAATACCGATATCCTGATCCGCTCGCTGCTGTTGCAGGCGATCTTCGTGTCGTTCCTTTTCATCGGCTCCGACTTCGGCGACGTGACGCTGGCCGCCAACCAGGTCCTGCTGCAATTCCTGCACATCACCGCCTATGCCATGGACGGGTTCGCCTTCGCGGCCGAAGCGATCATCGGCCAGGCTTTCGGGGCGGGGGCCCTCGCCGTTCTGCGCCGAGGGGTGATCATCACCAGCCTCTGGGCCTTTGCCGCGAACATCCTTCTGGCGGCAGTTTTCTGGCTTTTCGGCCCCGCCATCGTCGACCTGATGGCCGATGTGCCGGCGGTGCAGGCCGAGGCGCGGCTTTACCTGCACTGGATGGTGCTCGCGCCGCTGCTGGGCACCGGTGCGTGGATGCTGGACGGAATCTTCATCGGCGCCACCCGCAGCGCCGACATGCGCAACATGATGGCACTCAGCGCGGTGACCTATTTCGCCGCGCTCACGCTGCTGCTGCCAGCGTTCGGAAATCACGGTCTGTGGCTTGCGCTGCTGATCTCCTTCGTCGCGCGCGGGGTCACGCTGGCGGCGCGCTACCCGGCGCTCGAACGCGCCGCGCGTTCGGCGTGACCTACTCAAAGCGATAGCCGAACCGCGCCACGTCCACCGAGCAGACCCGCCCCAGGTGATCTGCCAGCGCCGCGTCGTAATAGCCGCGATACTCCCGTCGCCGGTTCGACCGGTTGACATGCGGCATCTCGGGCCGAAAGCCAAGGTGCGCGGCAAACCCGGCGATGTCCTCTTCCAGATGCTCCAGCCGCAGAACCGCGCTGGTCCGGTCCACCCCGGTGACATCGGTCATGTAGCGCGCCACCGGCCAGCCCGACAAGGACGCCACGGTCTGCGGGTGCCGCAGGAAATCGGCAAACCCCAGGCTTTGCGCAAGCCCGACGGCAGGATGATCGAACCCCTGCCGCTGCAACCAGTGATAATAGCTCACCGCCCGGTCCCAGGGGTTGCGCACCAGCGTCACGCAGAACATCCCTGCGATCTGCCCGGGCGTCAGGATCCCGTCGATATCGGCCAGCGTCGCGTGTTTCCACAGCCGCCCGCGCGGGTTCAGCGACTTCAGCCGTGCCTTGCGCCGCAGCGCCTTCGGCGTATCCCCGATCAGGATGTCATCCGCCATCGCCCGCGCCTCCAGTGCGCGGGCAAACGAGGTCCCCCCGGTTTTCGGGACATGGACAAAGATATACTGCCGCCCGGCCGAAATGATCATGCCATCCCCCTGGACCCGCGCAAGATCCCGCGCCAGACCGCTGCCCGCGCCGTCACCCGTCGCGCCCCGGCTCGTCCGGGTTGGAGGAAAACAGAGCGATCTTGTTGCCCTGCGGGTCGCGCAGATAACCCACGAAAAACCGCGGGCCATAGGCATCGCGAAACCCCGGCGCCCCCTCATCAGTACCGCCCGCCGCCAGCGCGGCCGCATGCAGGTCCCGCACCTGGTGCTGAGCGCGTGCCTCGAAGGCCACCATCGTGCCATTCCCGGCAGAAGCGGGCCGCCCGTCGAAGGTTGGCTTGACGTAGAAATCCGGCAAAGCCGCCGCCGCACCCGGCGGCACCGGCAGGACAAAACTCAGCCCTTCCGGGCCTTCCTGCAGCCTGAATCCAAGCGCGGGCAGAAAGGCCGTGTAGAACCGTTTGGCTCGGATCATGTCATCGGCCCCCACAGTCACATATGCGATCATTCTGCCCGTCTCTCTGTTTTCGTTTCCAACCCGCGCGCCGTCGCACCCCCGGCGCGCCTCTCATCATCTTGCGAAAAATATCCTGGGGGGCTTGGGGGGCAAAGCCCCCCGTCCTCACCACTAGCGCGCCGCCGGTCCCCGGGACAAGGGCGCGCGGGCCAAATTCGCCTCTGGATCGGATCGCGCCAGCGATCCGATCCGAACTTTCCCGACGCAAATACCCCTTTTGCTTTTCGCCAACGCTGGGCATAGTCCCGCACCACGGAAACAGACACCAACAGGAGGATGGTCATGGGCTGGATGGCAGACGAAACGGGTCTGGGGAAATGCGCGGCAAATTTCGTGCCGCTCACACCGCTGTCCTTCCTGCAACGCGCGGTTCAGGTCTACCCCGATCACACCGCCGTGGTCTACGGGCCGCATCGCAAGACCTATGCCGAATACTACGACCGCGTCACCCGGCTTGCCTCGGCGCTCGAGAAGCTCGGCGTGAAACCCGGGGACGTCGTCGCCACCATCCTGCCCAACATCCCCGCCCAGGCCGAGGCGCATTTCGGCGTGCCCGCCTGCGGCGCGGTGCTGAACACGATCAACACCCGGCTTGACGTCGATACGATCGCCTACATCCTCGACCATGGCGAAGCCAAGGTGGTGCTCTGCGACCCGCAGTTCCTGCCCGCACTGGCCGCCTCGATCGAGCAGATGGACGGCCCCGCCCCACAGGTGATCGAGGTGGCCGATGTGCACGGCGGCGCGCTGGCCCATGGCCATTACACCGAATACGAAGACCTGCTGGCCAGCGGCGATCCCGACTTCGACTGGATCCTGCCGCAGGACGAATGGGAAAGCCTGGCGCTGAACTACACCTCGGGCACCACCGGGCGGCCCAAGGGCGTGGTCTATCACCACCGCGGCGCCTATCTGAACGCCATGGGCCAGGTGATCAGCTGGCGCATCGTGCAGCATCCGGTCTACCTGACCATCGTGCCGCTGTTTCACTGCAACGGCTGGTGCCACACCTGGATGATGCCCGCGGTCGGCGGCACGCTGGTCTGCTGCCGCGACATCACGGCGAAGAACATCTTCGATGCCATCGCCGATGAAAAGGTCACCCATTTCGGCGGTGCGCCGATCGTTCTGAACACGATGATCAACGCCCCCGCCAGCGACAAGCGCGATTTCGACCACCTGGTCGAGGTGTTCACCGCGGGCGCCCCGCCCGCCCCCGCGACGCTGGCCAAGATCGAGCCGATGGGCTTCAACGTCACCCATGTCTACGGGCTGACCGAAACCTACGGGCCCGCCACCGAATGCACCTGGCGGTCCAAGTGGGACCACCTGCAAGGCGACGACCGCGCGGCGCAGAAGTCGCGGCAGGGCGTGGCCATGCCCTTCATGGAACCCGTCGACGTCTGGGACGATGCCGGCCAGCCGGTACCGCGCGACGCCGAAACCAAGGGCGAAATCGTGTTTCGCGGCAACGGCGTGATGAAGGGATACCTGAAGAACCCCAAGGCCACGGCCGAGGCCTTCGCAGGCGGCTATTTCCATTCCGGCGACATCGCGGTCATGCATCCGGACAACTATGTCAAGATCGCCGACCGGGCGAAGGACATCATCATCTCGGGCGGCGAAAACATCTCGTCGGTCGAGGTCGAAAGCTGCCTGATGGGCCACGATGCCGTTTTGTTGGCCGCCGTGGTTGCCAAGCCGGACGAAAAATGGGGCGAGGTGCCCTGCGCCTTCGTCGAACTGAAACCCGGGCATGACGCGACCGAGGCGGACCTGATCGCCTTCACCCGTGAACGGCTGGCGGGCTTCAAGACCCCCAAGAAGGTCGTGTTCCAGGAACTGCCAAAGACCTCGACCGGCAAGATCCAGAAATTCGAACTGCGCAATCTCGCACGGGATATGTGATCTGACGTGACCGGCCACCGGGGCGATTGCCCCGGTGGCCGCCCGCGTGATAGGCTCGAAGCCCGGACAAGAGGCAGAGCAGCCCGGAATGACGGCACTTCAGGAATACGAACGCTTGGAAGCGGTGGGGCTGTGGCGCCCGTCACCCGATGCGCAGCGGCGCGAGGTCATCGTCTCGATCGGCGATGCCACGGTGATGATCGCCGACGGCAATGGCCAGATGCTGACCCACTGGTCGCTCGCCGCCGTGACCCGCGCCAACAAGGGCAAGCGCCCGGCGATCTATCACCCCGACACCGACACCGGCGAAACGCTCGAACTGGCCGAGGACGAAGCCGACATGATCGACGCGCTGGAAAAGGTGCTGGCAGCGATCGAACGCCGCCGCCCGCATCCGGGCCGGTTGCGCGTGGTGGCGTCGATATCGCTGGCCACCACGGTCGCTTTCCTGGCACTGTTCTGGTTGCCCGGCGCGCTGATGCGACACACCGTGCGCGTTCTGCCCGATGTCAAACGGTCCGAGATCGGGCAGGCCCTGCTGGCCGATCTTGTCCACACCAGCGGCCAGCCCTGCCGGTCCGCCGCGTCGCTCAAGGCGCTTGATGCGCTGTCGCAGCGCCTGTTGGGGGCGCCGGGCCGCATCGTCGTGCTGCCCGGCGGCGTCGAACAGACGGCACACCTGCCGGGCGGGCTGATCGTGCTGAACCGCGCCCTGATCGAGGACTGGGAAGCGCCTGAAATCCCGGCCGGTTTCGTGATTGCCGAAGCGCTGCGCGCCGACCGCAACGACCCGGTGGCCGACCTACTGGACGATGCCGGTCTGTGGGCAAGCCTGCGCCTTCTGACCACCGGCAGCCTGCCGCCCGAAGCGCTGCGCCGCCACGCCGAAAACCTGCTGACCGCCGCGCCGGTCCCGGTACCGCAAGACGCGCTGATCGACGCCTTCGCCGCCGCCCAAGTGCCCACGACAGGCTATGCCTATGCCGTCGACGTGACCGGCGAAACCACCCTGCCCCTGATCGAGGCCGATCCGATGGCGGGCAAATCCGCGCCGCCCGTCCTGACCGACAGCAACTGGGTGCGGCTGCAAGGCCTCTGCGAAAACTGATCCGGCACGGAAAAAGGGCCGCGGCATGCGCCACGGCCCCCGATCTTTCTGGGCCCGACGTTCAGCGAATGAAAGCGTCGCTGAACCCGGCCCGCCGCGCGGCAACCAGCGCCTGGTTCGCCTGCGCCTGAGACGAAAACGGCCCGGCCAGCACGGCCTTGCCCCGGCTGCTGCTGCCATAGCGCACCGGCAGTCCGGCGCGTTGCAGCCGCGCCGCGGAATTGCGGGCGTTGGCCTCGTTCGCGAACACACCGACCTGCACATACCGCGCGGCCACCGCTTGCGCGGCGGGCTTCACCGGGGCCGATTTGCTGGACACAACTGCACGGCGCTTTTTCGCCATATAAGCGTTCTGCGCCGTCATGTTGGTGAACGGGTAGATCAGCTTGGGGTACTTGGCCGTCATGTCCTGGCCGGTGGCGCTGTTGATCAACCGGCGCGGCACGGTCTGGGTCCAGATCAGGTTGGTCTGCGCCATGCCGGCCAGCGTCTGGTTCGCGCGGTTCGGGTTCAACCGATCGTCTTCCCAGACCGGCTGATAGCCCGCCGGAGGTACAACAAGCGTATTGGCACGGTTTTCATAGACATGGCGGGGCAGGATACGGGCATTCGCGGGCACTTCGCCCGGGTTGGCGAAATAGCCCTTCACCGGCCCGTTCTCGGTATACAGGGTCACCAGCTTGCGCTTCTGCGGCGCCGCTTGCGGCGCGACGGTGACGACACGGTGCGCAGGTGCAGGCGCGGCAACACGCGGCGCCGGGGTCACCGCCACCTGGCGCGGCGCGCTGGGAGCGCTGCCATAGAACCCGTCCTGCGGGCCACAGCGCACGGGCAGACCGTTGCGGCCCATGTACTGACGGCTGATTGCGGTCACGCCGCACTGGCCGCTGCCGGCCGGCGCCACAGGCGCGGGCGTGATCACCACAGGCGCGGCCGCAACCGGGGCCGGTTGGCGCGCGGGCACGGTCTTGCGCGGTGTGGCCGGGATCGACGCCACCGTACGCACCGGCGCGCGAACCACTCGGGTGGGCTGCGCCGCGGGGGTCGGCGCGGCATAGATCGTAGGCTTGGGCGCAGGGCTGGCTGTCGGGATCGTCACCGGCTTGGCCACCGGACGGGGCGATGCCGTGACCACGGGTTTGGGCGCAGGTGCCGGCGCCGCAACCTGTGCCGTTGCCGCGGGCTTGATCATCGGCGCGGGTGCGGGTTCAGGATCGGGCGGCGCGATCTGCACCACTTCGGGCGCGGGTTTCGCTGCCGGGGCCGACGGTTGCGCGCTGGCAAAGGTCGGGGTCTGGCCGCAGATCACCTCTCGGGCGCGGCTCATGCGCGGCACCCAGGTCACGTTGCCATCGATCCCCGCACGAACGTAGACGCAGCCGCGGCTGTCAACATATTGCTTACCGGTATAGCTGGCCGGCGGAAACTCCGCCGGCAATTCCTTGCCCGCCTGCGCCATCGCGGACGGCGCTGCAAAAACGGGCACCAAGGCCACCGAAACCACGGCGATAATTCGAGAAATCGTCATTTCTGTCCCCACAGATGAGCCCCGAGCATGCCTGATGCACCCTGACGTGTAAAGCACTGCGATGGCTTATTGTGTGCCGAACATGCGGTCCCCCGCATCCCCTAGCCCCGGAACGATATATCCTTTTTCGTTCAACTGCTTGTCGACGGCGGCGGTGACAATCGGCACATCCGGGTGCGCCTCTTTCATCCGTGCCACGCCTTCGGGCGCTGCCAAAAGGCACAGAAAGCGGATGTTCGTCGCCCCGGCGTTTTTCAGCAGGTCAATCGCCGCGACCGACGAATTGCCGGTGGCCAGCATCGGATCAACCGCGATCACCAGCCGGTCTTCCAGCGATTCCGGGACCTTGAAGTAGTATTGCACCGGCTCCAGCGTTTCCTCGTCACGGTACAGACCGACGAACCCGACCCGGGCCGAGGGAATCAGTTCCAGCACCCCATCGAGCAGCCCGTTGCCCGCCCGCAGGATCGAAATCAGCGCCAGTTTCTTGCCCGCCAGCACCGGCGCTTCCATCTCTTGCAGCGGCGTTTCGATGTTCTGCGTCGTCAACGGCAGTTCGCGCGTCACCTCGTAGGCCAGCAACTGGCTGATCTCGCGCAGCAGCCGCCGGAACCCCGCGGTCGAGGTGCCCTTGTCCCGCATCAGGGTCAGCTTGTGCTGCACAAGCGGGTGATCGACGACGGTCAGGTGCTGGGTCATGTGGTCTCCAATCGTTTCAGGATGGCCGCGCGGGTGGTGTCGTCGCAAAACGCCGCGTTGGCGGAATTCCGGGCGATTTCGGTCAGGGTTTCTTCGTCCCAGCCGAAGGTGCGGGCCAAGTGTTCGTATTCGCGTTTCATCGTGGTGTGGAAGAACGGCGGGTCATCGGTCGACACCGTGACCGTCACGCCGCGTTCGCGCAAGCGTTCGATCGGATGGGCGGCAAAGCTGGGAAAGACGCCCAGCGTCACGTTGGATCCCGGGCAGACTTCCAGCACGATCCCCTTTTCCGCCAGCATGTCGACCACGCGCAGGTCCTCGATCGCGCGCACGCCGTGACCGATGCGTTCGACACCCAGATCGGTCACCGCGTCATAGACCGACCGCGCCCCGCCGAATTCGCCCGCGTGCGCCGTCAGCCGCAGCCCGGCTTCGCGCGCCATGTCAAACGCATAGGAAAAGTCCCGGGGCTTGCCCTTGTTTTCGTCGCCCGCGATGCCGAACCCCACGATCCAGTCGCCGGCGGTTTCCGCCGCGCACAGCGCGCTGGCCTTGGCCTTTTCCGGGCCGAAGTGGCGGATGCAGGTGATGATCCCGCGCAGCACGATGCCGTCGGTTTTCTCTGCCTCGTCAGCAGCTTCGCGGATGGCGTGCAGGTATTCCCTCCACGCGCCCACGTCGCTGCCGCCACAGAAATCGGGCGACAAGAAGGTTTCGCTGTAGATCACGCCGTTTGCCGCGCTTTCTTCCAGCACCGCCTTGGTCAGCCGGTAATAGTCCTGCGGTGTCTGCAACACCTGCGTTGCCGCCTCATAGACGCTGAGGAAATGGACAAAGTCGCGATAGGCATAAGCGCCGTGTTCATCGAACACCCCGGTCAGGTCGACGGATTTTTCCTGCGCCAGCCCGCGGATGAACGCCGGCGGGGCCGCGCCTTCGTGGTGCAGGTGCAATTCCACCTTCGGCAGGTCAAGAATACGCGCCAACCGCTCTTCGTCGATCATAAAAACGTCCTTCCCGGCCCCTGCGGCGGGACCTTCAGAAATGTTGCGATGCTGGCGGCTACATCTGCGAAATCCACCACACCGATCTGCCCCGTGCCCGCCCCGGCGATCAGCACCGGCACCCGTTCGCGGGTGTGATCGGTGCCGGTCCAGCTTGGGTCGTTGCCGTGATCGGCGGTCAGGCACAGCAGGTCGCCATCGCGCAACTGGCGCATCACCTTGCCGATTTCCCCATCGAACCATTCCAGCGAACGGGCGTAGCCCGAGATATTGCGGCGATGCCCGTAAAGCGAGTCGAATTCGACGAAATTGGCGAATGTCAGGCTGCCCTCGGGCGCCTCCGCCACGCAATCGTGCAAGTGCTGCATCAGCACCGCGTCGGGGCCTTTGCGCACCTCGTCGATGCCTTGCATCGTGAAGATGTCCCCGATCTTGCCAATCGCGATGACCCGGCGGCCCGCATCCTGCACCCAGTTGGTCAGCACCGGCCTGGGCGGGGTGATCGCGAAATCGCGCCGGTTCGCGGTGCGGGTGAAATGGCCCGGCACACCGACGAACGGCCGCGCGATGACCCGGCCCACCCGCATCTCGTGCAGCATCGGCGCAAGGCCCCGGCACAGGTCCAGCAACCGCTCCAGCCCGAAATGCTCCTCGTGCGCGGCGATCTGGAACACGCTGTCGGCAGAGGTATAGCAAATCGGCTGGCCGGTGCGGATATGCGCGTCTCCCAGCGCGTCGATGATCGCGGTGCCCGAGGCGTGGCAATTGCCCAGAATTCCGTCCGTGCCCGCCAGGTCGCAGACTTTCTGCACCACCTCGGGCGGGAAGGCCGGGGTTTCGTCCGGGAAGTAATGCCAGTTCCACGGCACCGGCAGCCCGGCCAGTTCCCAATGGCCCGAAGGCGTGTCCTTGCCGCGCGACTGTTCGGTCGCCGCGCCCCATAGGCCGCGCGCCGCCCCCTCCAGCCCCGGCGCCGCGTCGCCCGAGGCGAGCCGCACCGCCTGCCCCAGCCCCAGCGCCACGAGGTTGGGCAGATGCAGCGGCCCGCTGCGCCCGTCTTCGGCCCGCCCGTCGGCGCAGGCCTGCGCGATATGCGCCACCGTGTTGGCCCCGGTATCGGGCCGGTCGCCGTTGAAAAACGTGTCCGCATCCGGCGCACCGCCGATGCCAACACTGTCCATCACCACCAGGAACGCCCGCATCACGCAATCCTTTCGCGGATCAGATCGGGGATCGGCCCGGCCGCGCCGATGCGCACCGCTTCCTGCACCGCGGCCACCGCGCGATCCGCCTGCCCTTCGCGCGCGGCGTGGACCCGCGCCAGCGGCTGGCCCTTGGTCACCTTCGCGCCCAGCGGCACCATGTCCGACAGGCCGACCGCCGGGTCGACCACGTCACTTTCCACCTGTCGCCCGCCGCCCAGCGCCACCACGGCCAGGCCCAGCGCCTCGCCGTCAAAGCCGTTGATGATCCCCGTTTCCGGGGCCGGCACTTCGCGGATCACCGGTGCTTCGGGCAGGAACCTGTCCCAATTCTCGACAAAGCCCAGCGGCCCGCCCTGGGCATAGACCATCGCGCCGAACCGTTCCGCCGCGCGCCCGTCGTCAATCGCCGCCGCGATCCGGGTACATCCCACTGCCGCGTCCGAAGCCAGCCCCGACAGCGCCAGAACCTCGCCCGCCAGGGCAACCGACAGATCGTAAAGCCGCCCCTTCACCTGCCCCGACAGAACGCGCAGGACCGCGTCGATTTCCAGCGCATTGCCAAGGCTGGGGGCCAGCGGCTGATCCATGTCGGTGATCAGCGCGGATGTCTTGCACCCCGCCGCGTTGGCCGTGCCAACCAGCGCATGCGCCAGCGCGCGGGCGTCCTCGATGGATTTCATGAACGCGCCCGAGCCGACCTTGACGTCCAGCAAAAGACACTCCAGCCCCGCCGCCAGTTTCTTCGACAGGATCGACGCGGTGATCAGGTCCAGGCTTTCCACTGTCCCGGTCACATCGCGGATCGCGTACAGCCGCTTGTCGGCCGGCGCGATATCGGCGCTGGCGCTGACGATCGCGGCGCCGGTCTCTGCCACCACGGCACGAAACCGTGCCTCGTCCAGCCCGGTCTGAAACCCGGGGATCGCTTCCAGCTTGTCCAGCGTGCCGCCGGTATGGCCCAGCCCCCGGCCCGAGATCATCGGCACATAGGCGCCGCAGGCGGCCAGCGCCGGGGCCAGCACCAGCGATGCGCAATCGCCCACACCGCCGGTGGAATGCTTGTCGATCACCGGCGCGTCCATGTCCCAGTCCAGCACCCGGCCCGAATCGCGCATCGCCAGCGTCAGCGCCGCGCGCCCGGCCGCGTCCAGCCCCTGGATGCAGACCCCCATCGCAAAGGCCCCGGCTTGCGCCGCCGTCACCGTTCCGTCGGCCAGTCCCTGCGCGAACCACGCCAGTTCATCGGGGTCCGGCACCTGCCCGACCCGCAGCTTCGCGTTGATGGCGCGGGCGTCCATTCAGGCACGCTCCATCTGCTTGGCGTCGAACGCGCCAGGCAGCAGCGCCCCCACCGTGGTGTGAAATTCCGCGCCATCCGTGGTGGCCAGCGTCACGGGCACATCCGGCCCGGCAAATTCCGCGATCTTCTGACGGCAGCCACCGCAGGGCGCAACCGGCACCGGGCTGTCCGCCACGACATAGACTTCGGCGATTTTTCGCCCGCCGGCCGCACACATCGCGGCAATCGCGCCCGCCTCGGCGCAGGTGCCTTCGGGATAGGCCACGTTTTCCACGTTGCAACCGGAATACAGCCCCCCGTCCTCGGTGCGCAGCGCCGCGCCCACCTTGAACTTCGAATAGGGCACATAGGCGTTTTCCCGCACGGCCAGGGCGGCATCCTTCAGCTTCATTGTCATCTCCCTGTCAGGAGCGCCATGTTGGTCGCGGCACCGCGGATTGGCAAGGGGGATCGCGGCGGAAAGGACACCCCCTTTTCGCCGCCAGAATTATAGTTTAATGTTAAACAAATTCCAGAAAAGGCAGATGTGATGTCCGACACAAGCCACGACAGCCTGCGCCAGGCGGCGCTTTTCTATCACGAGAATCCCAAGCCCGGGAAACTCGAGGTCCGCGCGACCAAGCCGCTGGCCAATGGCCGCGACCTCAGCCGCGCCTATTCCCCCGGCGTGGCCGAGGCCTGCCTTGAAATCAGGGACGACCCCGCCAACGCTGCGCGCTATACCACGCGCGGCAACCTTGTCGGCGTCGTCAGCAACGGCACCGCCGTCCTCGGGCTGGGCAACATCGGCGCGCTGGCCTCCAAGCCGGTGATGGAAGGCAAGGCCGTCCTGTTCAAGAAATTCGCCAATATCGACTGTTTCGACATTGAACTGAACGAACCCGACCCGGTGAAACTGGCCGAAATCGTCTGCGCGCTCGAACCCACCTTCGGCGCCATCAACCTCGAGGACATCAAGGCCCCCGACTGTTTCATCGTCGAAAAGATCTGCCGCGAGCGGATGAACATTCCCGTCTTTCACGACGACCAGCACGGCACCGCCATCGTCGTCGGCGCAGCGGCGAAAAACGCGCTGCACGTCGCGAACAAGGCGTTCGAGGATATCAAGATCGTCAGCACCGGCGGCGGCGCGGCGGGCATCGCCTGCCTCAACATGCTGGTGAAGCTGGGCGTCAGGCGTGAAAACATCTGGCTTTGCGACATTCACGGGCTGGTCTACGAAGGCCGGGCCGAGGATATGAACCCGCAAAAGGCCGCCTTTGCCCAGAAAACCGACCTGCGCACGCTGGATCAGGTGATGGACGGGGCGGACATGTTCCTTGGCCTGTCCGGCCCCCGCGTGCTGAAACCCGAGATGGTGGCGAAAATGGCCCCCCGCCCGGTGATCTTCGCGCTGGCCAACCCGACGCCCGAAATCATGCCAGATGAGGCCCGCGCCGTGGCCCCCGATGCCATCATCGCCACCGGGCGCAGCGATTTTCCCAATCAGGTCAACAACGTCCTGTGTTTCCCTTTCATCTTCCGGGGCGCGCTGGATGTGGGCGCGACGGAAATCAACGACGCAATGCAGATCGCCTGCGTCGACGGCATCGCCGCCATGGCACGCGCCACCACCAGCGCCGAGGCCGCCGCAGCCTATCAGGGCGAACAACTGACCTTCGGCGCCGACTACCTGATCCCGAAGCCCTTTGACCCGCGCCTGTCCGGTGTCGTGTCTACCTCTGTCGCCAAGGCCGCGATGGACTCGGGCGTGGCCACCCGCCCCCTGCCCGACCTCAAGGCCTACAAGGCGAAACTCGACGCCTCGGTCTTCAAATCCGCGCTGCTGATGCGCCCGGTGTTCGAAGCCGCCCGCACCGCCAGCCGAAAGATCGTCTTTGCCGAGGGCGAAGACGAACGCGTGTTGCGCGCCGCGCAGGCCATTCTGGAAGAAACCACCGAACAGCCGATCCTGATCGGCCGGCCAGGGGTGATCGAAACCCGCTGCGAGCGGCTGGGCCTGTCGATCCGGCCGGACCGCGATGTTCATATCGTGAACCCGGAAAACGACCCCCGCTATCGCGACTACTGGGAAACCTATCATGGGCTGATGGCCCGGCGCGGCGTTACTCCCGATCTGGCCCGTGCGATCATGCGCACCAACCTGACCGCCATCGGCGCCGTCATGGTGCATCGGGGCGAGGCCGACAGCCTGATCTGCGGCACCTTCGGCGAATACCGCTGGCACCTGAACTACGTCACGCAGGTCCTGGGCTCCGAGGCGCTCAAACCACAGGGCGCGTTGTCGCTGATGATCCTCGAAGACGGGCCGCTGTTTGTCGCCGACACCCATGTCCGCAGCGAACCGACGCCGGAACAGCTGGCCGAAACCGCCGTCGGCGCGGCCCGGCACGTCCGCCGTTTCGGTCTGGCCCCGAACATCGCCTTCTGTTCGCAATCGCAGTTCGGCAACCAAAGCGGCGGCTCCGGCGAACGGCTGCGCGCCGCGATGGCGCTGCTTGACCGGGAAGAGCGTGATTTCTGCTACGAGGGCGAAATGAACCTCGACGCCGCGCTCGATCCCGAACTGCGCGACCGCATCTTCCCCGGCAACCGGATGAAGGGCACCGCCAACGTGCTGATCTTCGCACATGCCGACGCGGCCTCTGGCGTGCGCAACATCCTCAAGATGAAGGCCGGGGGCCTCGAGGTCGGGCCGATCCTGATGGGCATGGGCAACCGCGCGCATATCGTGTCGCCGTCGATCACCGCGCGCGGCTTGCTGAACATGGCCGCCATCGCCGGCACCCCGGTGGCGCATTACGGGTAAACGGGCGGTTCACGGGGCCGGGCACCGCCCGCCCCGTTAACCTGCGCCGGCGCATCTGCCGTATGCATGGAATGTGCATCGGTTGTGCATGGGATGTGCCCCGATAAAACGGCGCGACTCCAAGGCTTTAACCCCGAGTCTCCGGGGTTTTTCGCTCAGCTCCGCGACAGCGATTGCTGCGTGCGTTCCACCAGCAGTTCGATGGCGTCGGCAAGGTGTTCCTGGTCGATGTGGTGATCCCCCCGTTCCACCCGGATCCGGTGCGCCTCGATCATCACGTCGGCATGGCGGCAGCCTTCCGGCGGTTCGAACCGGTAACACGCCAGTTCGATCACCAGCCCAAGCGGATCGCGGAAATAGATCGAATCCATGAACCCCCGATCCTTCGGCCCGGTATAGGCCACCCCACGCGCCTTCAGTCGCTTTTCTACCTGTGAAAACACGGCCTTACTCAGGTTGAAGGCGATATGGTGCACTGCTCCGGGGACCTGCGGAACCGCCCGTCCCTCGGGCTTGCGGCCCTCGTTGGTGAAGATCGTGATCAGCCGCCCGTCGCCGGGATCGAAATACAGATGGCCCTCGTCGGGGTTGTCCAGATTGGGTTGATCAAAGATGAAGGGCATCCCCAGAAGCCCCTCCCAGAAATCAATGGATGTCTGGCGATCAGCCCCGATCAGCGTGATATGGTGCACGCCCTGCGCCTGGATCTTGCGGGTTGCGTCGGTCATGGCGATGTCCTCCTTTGCGCAGGATATAACACCGGCAGAGCATCCCGACACCGCAACCAGGTGCACAAGACCTGTGCGTCAGACCTCGAACACCACGTTCGTCTGCCCGGTTCCCGAGGACGGGAAATACTCTGTCACCACCTCTGCGCGCCCCTGATAGGAATCCCAGCCCAGCGCGCCCATCAGCATGACGGTGTCGTGCATGTCGCCTTCGCCATCGCAGTATTTCGCATAATCCGGCAGCATTTTCAGGAACATATCCCATTCGCCGTTCTGCCACATCTCCAACACGCGGCGGTCCACCACCTCGTTGAAATGGGACGAGATGGTGAAGGTGCCGTTGTTGGCGGCGTATTCTTCGTTCGACCAGATCTTGTGGGACAGCGACCCGCTGGCGATCAGGGCCACGTTGTTGTCCGAAGACTCGATCGCCTTGCGAATGGCCGCGCCCAGCCTGCGCGACGAATCCAGGCTGTGCACCGTACACATCGCGGCCACCGACACCACCTTCAAGTCGCCTTCGGGGTTCATGTAACGCATCGGCACCAGCGTGCCGTATTCCAGATCCAGGCTGTCGACCTGGTGCGACAAAGTATGGACACCGTCGTCGGTGGCGATCTTGGCGATCAGGTCACCCAATGCGGCATTGCCCTGATAGTCATAGGGCAAGTCCCTGATAAATTGTGGAAATTCATGACTGGTGAACAGCCCTTGAAAACGCTGATTTGCGTTCACATGGTAACCCGCGTTGACCAGCCAATGGGTGTCGAGCACCACGAACGTATCCGCCCCAGCGGCCCGCGCCCGGCGCCCGATCTCGACATGGCCATCAATCGCGGCCTGCCGCTTGCCCTTCAGCGGGCCGTCCTGCTCGGACATGAGCATCGTCGGCACATGCGTGCATTTCGCGGCCAGAACCAATTTCCCCATGTTCGCTCCTCTCTTGATCCGCGCGCATTTCCCGATGTTGTCAGGGGGCCTGCTCGAACCCGATGGCCACCTGCCCGAACGGCCCGAAATCGGCCTCGATCCGCGACCCCGGCGGGCATTCAAGCGGCCGGATGAAAGACCCCGACAGGATCACCTGCCCCGGTTCGATCCGCTGGCCATACTGCCCCATCCGACGCGCCAGCCAGACGATGCCCATCACCGGATCGTTCAACACGCCCGCCCCCAGCCCGGTTTCCTCGACCACGCCGTCGCGGCTGACAATCGCCCCCGTCCAGCGCAGGTCCATCGCGTCCGGCGCGTGACGCGCAGCGCCCAGCACGATGCCGGCATTCGCGGCGTTGTCGGAAATCGTGTCGGTGATGATCCGCGCCTTGCCGGTCTCGGGGTCGATCCGCTTGATCCGGGTGTCGAGGATTTCCAGCGACGGCGCGACGTAATCCGTGGCCGCAAGCACATCATCCCGTGTCACGTCACCGTCAATCGGGACCTTCATGACAAAGGCGATCTCGGCCTCGACCCTTGGCTGGATGAACCGGCCCCTGGGCACGATCCCGTTGTTTTCAAAGACCATATCGTCGAACAACACGCCGCTGTCCGGCGTGTCGATCTTCAGCGCGTCCTGCATGGCGCGACTTGTCAGCCCGATCTTCCAGCCGATCACCCGCCGCCCCTGCGCCAGCTTGGCGGCCATCAGCGCGGTCTGCACGGCATAGGCATCGTCCATCGTCATGCCGGGATACTGCAGCGAGAGCAGGCCAATCTGGTGCCGCGTTTGCTCGGCCTGCAACAGCGCCTTTGCGGCGGCTTCCGCGTTGAAGGCTGTCATTCGTCCGCCACCCCGTTGCGCAGGATGCCGATCCCCTCGGCCTCGACCTCGATCACGTCGCCGGGCTTCAGCCAGATCGGCGGATCGAACCGCGCCCCGGCCCCCGTGGGCGTGCCGCAGACGATCACGTCGCCGGGCACCAGCGTGGTGAAGGTCGAGACGTAGTTCACGATATAGCGGAAATCGAACATCATCCGGCTGGTGCGATCGTGCTGGCGCACCTCTCCGTTCACGCGGGTTTCCAGCTTGATGTCGTCCAACTGTGCCGGATGGGTGAACGGCACCAGCCACGGCCCCATCGCCCCCGACCGGTCCCAGTTCTTTCCCTGCGTCACGTTGAATTTCGCATGCCGCACCCAGTCGCGGATCGTGCCTTCGTTGCAAAGGCTCAGCCCGGCGATGTGGTCATAGGCGTCGGCCCTTGCAATCCGGCGCCCGCCCTTGCCGATGACGATCACCACCTCGCCTTCATAGTCCAGCTTTTCGCTTTCCGGCGGGCGGATCAGGTCAGCCCCGTGGCCCACGAAACTGCCGGGAAAGCGGATGAACATCGACGGATAGGGCGGCGCGTCCTGCCCATCCTTGTATTCGGCGTTGCGGTCGGGAAAATTGACGCCGATGCAGATGATCTTTTCCGGGTTCGGAACGGGAATATCCAGCGTCACGGCGTCCAGCGGGTGATCCGCCGCGCGCCCCGCGGCCGCCTTGAACACCTGCTTCAGCGCGTCCGCCGCGATCACCTCTCGCAGGGTGGGCCATTGCGGAAAATCGCGGCCAAGGTCGATCACCCCCGCACCGGTGTGCAGGCCATAGCTTTGCCGCCCGTCACAGCTGAAGGTCACGAAATGCGGGGTCATCATGGCAGGCTCCTTGCGATTTCCGTGATGACGTCGAAGGCCGTGTCGGCGTCGGCCTCGGTCATGTCGAACTGTCCCGCCTGGAACCGGATCGCGCTGCGTCCGTCCACAAGCGTTTGGGTCAGGTAAATCCGCCCATCGTCGTTGATGGCGTTGACCAGCGCGATATTGCGCGCATCGCCGCCATCGACCCGGAACGAAAACAGCGACAGCATCGGTTCGGTCACGATCTCGAACCCCGGCGTGGCGCGCAGCTTTTCGCACAGGCCCCGCGACCAGGAAACATGGTTGCGGATCATTGTCCGCAACCCCTCAAGCCCATGGAACCGCAGCAGGAACCACAGCTTCAGCGCGCGGAACCGGCGGCCCAGCGGAATCGACCATTCGGAATAGTTGATGATCCCGTCCTTGCCGTGGGTCTTCAGATATTCCGGCTGAATCGCCAGCGTTTTGACCAGAATGTCGGGGTCGCGGATCAGATGCGCCGAACAGTCGAACGACGCCCCCAGCCACTTGTGCGGGTTGAAGACGACGCTGTCGGCCTGCTCGACCCCGGTCCAGAAATGCCGGTGCTCGGGGCAGATCATTGCCGCCCCGGCCCAGGCGGCGTCGACATGCACGTAAAGCCCGTGATTGTGCGCCACGGCGATCACCTCGGACAGGTCATCGCAGGCCCCCACGCTGGTCCCGCCAATGCAGGCGATCACCCCCGCAGGCGTCCGACCAGCGGCCTTGTCGGCCCGAATGGCGGCATCCAGCGCGACCGGGTCCATCCCCCGCAGCGCCCCGCCGGTCGGAATGCGCACAAGATTGTCCGCCCCGATCCCCGACACCCAGATCGCTCGGTCGATGGACGTATGCACCTGGTCCGACGCGTAGACCCGCAACGGGCTCTGCCCCGCCAGCCCCTGCGCGTTGCCCTGCCAGTCCAGCGCCTGTTCGCGCATCACCAGCACCGCGGCCAGCGTCGCGGAAGAGGCCGAATCCTGGATCACACCGGTAAATTCCGCCGGCAGGCCAACGGCATCCCGCAGCCATTCCATCATCCGGGTTTCCAGTTCCGTCGCCGCCGGAGAGGTCTGCCACAACATGCACTGCGCCGCCATCGCGGTTACAAGGTATTCCGCCACCACCGACACCGGCGCGGCATTGGCCGGGAAATAGGCAAAGAAGCGCGGATGCTGCCAATGGGTCATGCCCGGCTCGATGATCGTCTCGAACTCGGCAAAGATCTCCTCCATCGCTTGCCCGTGCTCGGGCGGCGCTGCGGGAATGGCCCGATAGATCTCGCCAGGCTCGACCTTTGGCCGCACCGGCTTGTCCCGCAATGACCGGCGATAGGCCGCGCCCCAATCGGCCGCCCGCCTTGACCAATCCTCAAAGTATTCCGGTGTCATCTTCGCACCCCCAATTCCTCATCATCTTGCCGGAAATATCCCGGGGGGTGTGGGGGGCTGGCCCCCCGCCACCACACTCAACAGCCCGCGCAAGACGGGATCAGGGTGCCACGATCGGCGTCGCCTTCAGCGTCGCCGCGACCGGCTCGACCCCGTCGAACAAAGACCCGTGTTCGAACCACGACCGCGGCGCCGGTGCGCCCCACAGGGTCTGGCGTTGCGGGTCCTTCAGGTCCCATTTGATCGCCTCCAGGTCCGGATCGACGGTCTGGTAGTCCGAACAGTAGATCTCGATCCGGTGGCCATCCGGGTCAAGGATATACAGGAAAAACGCGTTCGAGATTCCGTGCCGCCCCGGACCGCGCTCGATGTTGCCGACATAGCCGGTGGTGGCCATCAGGTCGAGCAGGTCGATGATGTTCAGCGGCGTCGGCACCCAGAACGCCGTATGGTGCACCCGCGGGCCAAGCCCGTTGGTAAAGGCGATGTCATGGACCCCCCCCTTGCGGTGGGTCCAGGCAGCCCAAAGCCGGCCGGTCTCTTCGTCCTCGGTATATTCCGTCACGCGGAACCCGATCCGGTTGTAGAAGGCGACCGCCTTGTCCACGTCGGGGACGAAACAGTTGAAATGGTCGATGCGCAACGGCTTTACGCCCTTGTAAAGCGCGTATTGCTGGTGGATCGGGGCCAGCCGGTCCATCTTGAAATAGAATTCCATCGGCGCGCCGAAACAGTCGTGGGTGCGCAAGGTGCGGCCCTGATAGGGCCGCGTGACCCAGGCCACGTCATGGCCCTGGGCTGCGAACCAGTCATGCGCCTTGTCCAGTTCGTCCTCGGAAAACACCTTGTAGGCAAGGTAGTCGACGCTGGCCTGTGCCTTCTTTTTCAGGATCAGGCAGTGGTGGCCGCGCTCTTCCATCGCGCGCAGATAGATCGTTTCGTCGTCCTCGTCGGTGACCTGAAGGCCCAGCGTATCGACATAGAACGCGCGGCTTGCGGCCAGGTCGGTCACGCCGAATTCGATATGGCTGAGGCGCAGGATGTTGAAGGGCGGGTAAAGGTTCGGGGCGGGAATGGGCATCGGGGTGCTCCGGGATCAGGGAAGTGTATGTCGCTACGCAGCGGTCGGCGGCCGGACGGTTCAGCCCCCCAGCCTGGGGATCTTGTGCGCCACGGTGGGCAGGCAGACGTTCACGGTTTCCATGTAGAAATCGAACGACCAGTCGCCGCCGTCGCGCCCGATGCCGGAATTCTTGACCCCACCAAAGGGCGTCGGCAGGTGGCGGACGTTTTCCGAATTCACCCAGATCATCCCAGCCTCCAGCCCGTCGGTCATGCGCAGGGCGCGGCCCAGGTCGTTGGTCCACAGATAGGCGGCCAGCCCGTATTCCACGTCATTGGCGATTTCCAGTGCTTCGGCCTCGTCCCTGAACGGGATCGCGGTCAGCACCGGGCCAAAGATTTCCTGCTGCGCAATCGCCATGTCATTGCGGGCCTGTGTGAACAGCGTCGGTCGCACATAGCATCCCGTGTCCCCCACCTTTTCACCGCCGGCGGCAATGGTCGCCCCTTCGGCGCGGGCCGTGTCGAAAAAGCTCAGCACCTTCTTTTCGTGCACCGGATGGATCAGCGGACCAACCACGGTTTCGGGATCCAGCGGGTGGCCCACCTTGATCCGGTTCGCAACCTCGGCCACGCGGGCGGTCACCGTGTCATAGATGCTGTCCTGCACCAGCAGGCGCGACGAGGACGTGCAGCGTTCGCCGTTCAGGGAATAGATCATGAAGGTCGCGGCATCGACGGCGCGATCGATATCGGCATCGTCGAACACGATCACCGGATTCTTGCCCCCCAGTTCGAAATGCACGCGCTTCAACGTCGCCGCCCCTTGCGCCATGATCATCGACCCGGTGCGTCCTTCACCGACAAAGGCAATCGCCTTGATCGCGGGATGCTCGGTCAACGCGCGGCCCGCGTCTTCGCCCATGCCGTTGACAAGGTTCCACACCCCTTTGGGCAGCCCGGCCTCTTCGGCGATTTCCACCAGCAGGCGGGCCGTCAGCGGGCTGAATTCGGCCGGTTTGTGAACCACTGTGCACCCTGCCGCCAGTGCCGGCGCGATTTTCCACGTCGACAGCATGAACGGCGTATTCCACGGCGTGATCACCCCCACCGGGCCGATCGGGCGGCGCGAGGTCATGTTGATCTGCGCGTCGTTCCGCAGTGTCTTGCCGTCTTGTGCCTCGGGTGCCTTGTCGGCGTAAAAACGGAAATTCTCGGCCCCCCGGATCGCGGCCTTGGCCATGAAGCGGATCGCCTGCCCCGTGTCCATCGATTCCACCAGCGCGATTTCATCGGCCCGCGCGGTGATCGCATCGGCGATCTTGTGCAAGAGCTTGTGGCGTTCGGCACCGGGCATGGCGCGCCAGTCGGCGAAGGCCGCCTTTGCCGCCCGGGCCGCAGCGTCCACGTCCTCTGCCCCCGACCGCGCAACCCGGGCCAGCACCTGGCCATCGACCGGCGAAATCGACTCGAACACCGCGCCAGAAACCGCCGGAACGGCCTGCCCACCGATGTGGTTCAGTACGCCGTCTTCTCGGAAACGCGCCAGATAGCCCTGCGCACGGGCCAGGTTGTCGTCGAATGTGGGCATGAAAACCTCTTAGCTCTTGCCCGACAGGCGGGCGTGGATCGGGGTGTCCTTCCAGCTGAGATCGGGGTTGATCACCCGGATTTCCAGCGACAGGGCAAAGTGCGGGGTGGACAGCACATCGGCCAGCCGGGCCTGCGCGGCGGCGAAAACCGTGTCGCCCGCCGCTTTCAGCGCCTCGGTCGTGCGGCCTGCGCCGACCGACAGCGTCATGGCGGCGAAATCGTTCTCCACCAGCCCGTCGGCGACGATGGCATGATCGGCGCGATGGGCCCGGACGCGGATGCCCGCAACCGGGAAGATCGCCGCGTCAATCATGGCGCCATGCAGCGCCCTGCACAGCGCAGCCATGTCGGTGCGGTCCGCCAGGCCGGCGGAATATTCGATGCTCAGATGCGCCACGGCTCCTCCTCCGCCTTATGTTAACATGTTAATTTAAGGACACCCTGTCAACCATTTCCTTGCGTTGTCGCGGATTTTGGCACAGGACAGAGGAAGACGCGAATGACAGATCCACGATATACCTTGACCCAAGACGACTTTCCCAAAGACGGGCTTCAGTTTTCCGAAACCCGCCGGTCGTTGCCAATGGCCCTGCTGATGGCGCGCGAAGCGGTGATGGAACGGTTCCGTCCCATGCTTCACGCGCTGGAGTTGACCGAACAGCAATGGCGCGTGCTGCGGGTGTTGCAGGAAAGCCCGGGCAGCGATGCCACCCTGCTGGCACGCAAGGCCTGCATCCTGGCGCCGTCGCTGACCCGCATGCTGAAGGCACTGGAGGCCCGCACGCTGATCACCATCGCGCGTGACCCGTCCGATGCCCGCCGCATGATCCTGAGCCTGAGCGAGGAAGGCCATGCGCTGCTGAAAGGCGCGGCACAAGACAGCGCCCGGCTGTATGGCGAGATCGAAACCGCCATCGGGCGCGAACGCCTGCACCATCTGCTGGACGAGATTGAGGCGTTGCTGGACCGGCTGGAGTAGCCACGGTCAGGAAACCCGCCATTGCCCTTTTTCGGCGCGCTTGCCACCATGGCCCCAGCAATCGCGAAAGGAATTCCCCATGCGCCTTGCCGCCCTTCTGATCGGCCTGCTTTGTCTTGCCCTGCCCGCCGACGCGGAAACCCGCGTTGCGCTGGTGATCGGCAATTCAGCCTACGAACGGGCAGGTCATTTGCCAAACGCAGCCAACGACGCGGTGCTGATTTCGCAAGGGTTGCGGTCGATGGGGTTCGATGTCACCGAATTGACCGACCTTGATGAAGACGGAATGGGCGACGCGCTGGATGCCTTTGCCGCCAAGGCCGCCGCATCGGATGTGGCCGCGTTTTACTTTGCCGGCCATGGGATGCAGTACGAACGGGTCAATTACCTGATCCCCGTCGATGCCAAACTGTCCAGCGCCGCCGCGATCCAGCGCGAAACCCTGTCGGTTGACCAGGTGATGCAGGCGCTGAACGCCGCGCCAATCTCGATGATCTTCCTCGATGCCTGCCGCAACAACCCCTTTGCCGAGGACCTGCTGTCCAAGGCGCAAAGCGAAGGCCGCAGCGTGAATGTCAGCCGCGGGCTGGCCGTGGTACAGGCCCAGGGCGACCAACTGGTGGTGTTTGCCACTTTGCCCAACGCGGTGGCCAGCGACGGCAGCCTTGGCAATTCGCCCTTTGCCCGCGCGCTCGACCGTCACATGAAGACCCCGGGGGTCGAGGTATCAGTGGTGATGAAACGTGTGACCGCCGATGTCATGGCCGAAACCGGTGGCGATCAGCGACCACAGCAACTGTCCCAGATGCAGCGCGAATTCTACTTCGCGGCACCACCCGGCGAAGCACCCCGTCCCGCCGTACCGGAACCGCTGCTGTCAGTCTATCCCGGCAAGGTCAGCGTGGGCGACGAGGTGGCGATGATCGCCGACCTGCCCCACGCCTGTGCGCCGTTCTTCTTTGCCCTGTCCCCCAGCGGCAAGTTCACCCCGATCCCGCGCCGATTCTTCAAGACGGTGGAACTGTCCAGCGGTCAGACACGCTATGAAATCTCGCCCGGGTCGCGCTATGGGTTGACCGTTTTGCCCGAGGACGAGAAAGGCCTCAACACCATCGGCTATATCTGCGAGCCGCCCGCAGGCACCGGCAACGACACCTTGAAAGCGCTGTTGCGGCAGGCGGTGGGCGCGGCCCGGCAAGGGTTGGAAGATGGCACGATCGAAGCCGCAGGCATCACCACGGGGTTTCAGGTGCGCCCCTTCACCATTCGGTAACTGCGCCTGCAAACAGCGCTACTTGGTTGGCACCAGCACCAGCTGCACCCGCCGGTTGCGTTCCGCGTAAGGGTCAGAGGGCACCGCGAGTTGCGAAAACCCAAACCCGACAGATCGGATGCGATCTGGCGGCACGCCGGCGGTCAGCGCCACGAATTGTGCCACGCTTTCGGCGCGGCGACGCGACAGGTCGCTGTTGTACTCGACCGAGCCCTTGGCATCTGTGTGCCCCATGAACACAAGCCGATAATTGCGGAAATCGTCCTGCCGCAGCACGGTCGACAATTCGACCAGTTGCGGCATCTGGTCAGGACGGATCGCATCGGAATTCCTGTCGAACAGCACTTCCAGGTCGATCGACGGCAGCGGATCGCTAGGCTTGACCGATGCCGCGGCGCCGGTCGACGCCGGTTGCGGGGCCACGTCCTCTCGGTCGATGATGCCAAGGTTGACCACATCGTCAATGCTGAAGGTCACGTCGGATTTGAACCCGCTGTCGGCGCAAGAGGCGGGGTTCTTCAGGCAATCGGCCATACCGCTGCGCTTGTCGATCTTGGGGGCGGCGGGTTCAGACGTTCCACCCAGGTCGAAATCGTCCAGCGTGATCACCGACTGCGCCCATCCGGGACTGGCCAACAAACAGGCGATGGCGGGGACGAATAGCGGTTTCATCGAAATCTCCGGTCTTGCAGTCGCGGGGTGACGCGAGGCTGGGCTTTGCTTTAACGTCGACAGTAAACCAGATGAAACCAGGATTCAAAATGCGTGTTCTTCTGCCCTTTCTGGTGATTTGGCTGTGCGCGCTGTCCCCCGCCAGCCAAGCCGCCGATATCGCCATCGACAATACCCTTCTGCAACGCATGGCCGGACTGACACGGATGTATCCCGTTCAGGGGCCTGCATCGGTTCAGGGCCGGCGCACGCCGGTTTTTCTGGCCGCCCCCAGCGCCTACAGCGACGCCGCGCCGGACGGGCTTGTCGGCGTAGGCGAAAGCTATGACATCATCCGCTTTGACGGCCCGGTGGTTCAAGGCGACGCCGAGAAACTGGCCCAGGTGCTGCGCGCGCCCACCGGCCACCCCGCAAAGTTCATCGTGTTCAACAGCCCGGGCGGCAATTTCCTGGAAGGCATCCGGATCGGAGAGGTCATCCAGGCCGATCTGGCCAGCCAGGATCCGTCGATCCGCGGGTTATACGTGCTGAATGGCGACGGCTGTCATTCGGCCTGCGCCGTGGCCTTTACCATGGGGGCAGACAAGCGTTCGGACGACACAAGGTTCATCGAATACGGTGCTGCGGTGGGATTTCACATGCCTTACCTGTCCGGCGACAAGGGCGACGGGCAAATCCCGATCAACGAGGCGATGGACCTCGCCTATGAAATCACCGCCGCCTACAACGTCATCATCACCGAAGGGCTGTCGCCCCCGGTATTGCTGCGCGACGCGCTGCGGCATCGGTCGGCGGACAGCCTGTTCATCCTGAGCGGCAATCTTCAGGCCTGGGCCTATGGATTTACGCCAGTGGCACGGAATCCGCTGATCCGGCCGCTTGGATGGTCTGGGATCACCCTGGCGGATGTGCAGGGGATGTGTTTTACCGCCTTTGCCGCCGGTCGCGGGTTCAAATCCGCTGCCGATCTGGAATTCGGGATTGTCGAAACCTATCCACACCCCGATGGCATGCTGCTGCAAGAGCTTGCCCAGCAGCTTGGCAGCGCCAGCGTCACCTTCACAACGCAAGGGGGCGCGCAATGCCAGATGTCCCTGCGCGACGACGGCACAATGGGCCTGCTGAGCTGGCAGGGAGGGGCGAATTGCCTGTCCGGGCGCGGCGGCCCGACACCCAGCATCGCCCCCTGCGCGTCCTTGCCCGGCGGGCTGAATACGGTGCGCGCTGCGCTTTTGGCCGATACCTTCGGCTGCAGCAACGGCGTGCAGGCGACCGCAGGGCTGAGCTGGTACAACGCGCTGAACAGCCCGCGCCTGCGGGATGACATGGTTTTCCCGATCCGGCAGCAAACCCGTGTGCTGCGCAATGTCAGCCTGCGCGACGCACCTGCAACCGGCGGCCAGCGCCTGACGGTGCTTGAGGCCGGGCCGCAGACCTATGCGATCACCGGCTGCCGGGTGACGAATGACGATCAGGCGTTGTGGCTGCAACTGGCCACACCCGACGGCACCGGCTGGATCAGCGCGCGCTTTGCCGCGCCGCCCGACGATCTTAAGTGGAACAGCCCGTTTGTGCCGCAACGGCCCTAGGGCATCAGGAACTTGCCCGAGACATACCCTGATTGCCGGCAGCGTCGCGCACGGCGTACCAAAGGGCGTTGCCCTCGACGCAGTGCGCAAGTTCGCCCTGAACCGCAGCGCTGAGCCCCGCATCGCGCTGGGTCTGGCAGGCGCGCGAACACCGCTGGACAAGGTCGCTGGCGCCAAGAAAGCTGACGCTGCCGGGATTGGTCAGCGTGACGGATGCGCCGCGGGCAATCTGCGAAACGACCTGCGTGTCGAACCCCGGCAGCTGCCGCAGATTGACGAATTCCTGCACGTTGATGATGCGCGCGCCGGGCGCGTTGAACCAGCATCCACGCTGCGCCAATTGGGCGGACGTCGGATCGGACCGAGCCGATTGCCCCGCCTCGGCATCCTGTTGGCGGCTGACCGCGTTGATCGCAGCCAGGGGCGTGGCGGGCGGCAGGATCGCCAGCATGTCCCGCACAAGGATGTTGAACGGCTCGATCATTGCCGTGTCCTCGGCGCAGCGGTCGGCGCCCCGTACGTTGCCTTCGATATCCGACGCGCCACAGATCACCATCCACGGATCATCGACCGGCCCGTCGAAACCCACCATGCATTCGTGCACCCCATCGCCGAACCGACTGCCCGACACCCGGAACCCGACACGGGCGTTGGGTTCGGCATAGGGCCGCGCGGCCGCCGGACCAAGCGTGGTGTCGTTGGGGTCATACCGGCTGTTCCAGATCGTCAGGTTGTCGCAAACCTGCACCGCCTGTGCCGGCCCAAGCACGCGGTTGACCTGCCAGCCATCGATCCCGATGCGCCAGCGCCCCGCCATACCCGTGGTGGTGATGAAGAAAAAATCGTCGCCGCGATGGGAAAACATCCGTTCGATCAGATCGGCGGGGACCATCGTGTCGGTCTGGCCATTGCGCCCGTTGGACAGCCGGATGAATTCCAGCGAGGCATCGACCGCCAGATCGAAGCTGCGCTCGACCGCTGCGGCGTCGAACTGCCCATCGCGCCCCAGCGAAAGCTGCGGTCGGTGGAACCCCAGTTGCGCCGTGAAATGCATGTTGCGATGCGACGACCGCCCGTTGCCGACCCCTTCGTAGAAATAGCGCGTGCCGGACATGAACAGCACGGCGCAGGCCGACAGGCACTGGGCCCCTTCCGGCAGTCGGGTACCGATACCCACATCATAAAAATGCGCCGCGATGCGCATCGCCTCGGCAAAGCTGCCACCGGGACTGTCGAGGCAGACAACCTGATGCGCGGTGGTCGGGTCCAGCGGCTCGGGCCAGACGCCGTCAAGTGCCTTGACCTTTTCCAGGTCCCCTGCCGCGATCGCGCCGGTCAGCCTTGCTGGACAGGCCCGGCTGTCGCCTTTTGTCACTGTCGCAGCCTGCGACACGCCCGCCGCAAACAGGGTCAGCAAAAGGGCAAGGCAGGTCCGAAACATGGCGGTTCTCCGGGCAATCATGTCTTTGCAAGACTTGACCGACCCCGCGTGCCCGGGTCAACCACTGGTATTGAGACCGGCCCGGACCTGCACCCCAGAGACACCGGGCAAGACGCCAACGCAAAGGACATGCGATGCGCAAGATACTGTTCCTGACCGACCTGCACATGACCGACGCGGGCCAGACCATCATCGGCCTTGACCCGGCAGAGCGGCTGGCCCGTGTGCTGGACCATGCCCTGGCCCACCATGGCGACGCGGCGCATGTTCTGATCCTGGGCGATCTTGCGCACCACGGCCGCCCGGCGGAATATGAACGACTGGCCGCGGTGATGGCGCGCTGTCCGCTGCCGATCACAGCCACGCTGGGCAATCACGACAACCGCGCCAATGCGCGGGCCGCGCTGCCGTGGCTTGCCCGTGACGATGCGGGGTTCGCGCAGGCCAGTTTCGGCTGGGGCGACACCCGCGTGATCGTGCTGGACACGCTGGACGAAGACGGCATCGCGCCGCATCACGGTGGCTACCTGTGCGGCACGCGGATGAACTGGCTGCGCCAGCAGTTGCACGAAACCCTGGAACCCAATCTTCTGGTCGCGCTACATCATCCGCCGCTGGTCACCGGATTCGACGGAATGGATGCGATCCACCTGTCCAACGCCCCGGAACTGGTCTCGATCTTGTCGCGGCAAGGGCGTCCGGCCCATCTGATCTGCGGGCATGTGCACCGCACCGTTTCCGGGCGGACCGGCGTGCTCAGCTATACCCTGTTGAAAAGCCCGTGCCACCAGATGCCGATGAAACTGGGCCCGGGCAGCAGCGGCCTTTCGGTGGACGAACCGGGCGCCTATGGCATCGTTCTGTTGCACGACAGTGGGCCGATCGTGCATACCGAAGATGTTTTCGATGCGCCAAGCTCTGTGGCCGAGGATCCGAAATCCGCCTGAGCCTGTCAATATTGGTCTGTTGTCCAGGAATTTGCGCGCCTCTAGCCTGACAATTATTAGAGGCTTTGCATGACCAACCAACGTACCAGACCAGTCGCGGGAACCGAACGTTTCATCCCTCAACACCTGCTTGAGTTCCTTGTGTCTCTGGAAACAACCCGAAGCACTAATGACGTTTGGGATCTGATCCTGGAACTGGCGCAGTCACTGCGTCTGACCGTGGTCGACTATGTCTATGCCACCGACTTCCGCAACTGGGAGCAGGCACAGTTCATTCGCACCACGTTTGACAGCACGTGGCTCGACTACGTCAAACAGTTCCCGCACATCCGGCATACGTCGAATTTCCGGATGCACGCGGTTCACAAGCTTACACCGATCATGGTGGGACCCGCGTATCTTGATGAAATGGGCGACATCAGCCCGGAAAAGCGTCGCCACGTCATGCTGTCTGCGAAAATGGGGCTACAAGCCGGCGTGGGTTTCCCCTTGCGCATGGGCGATCCGGGACAGGCGGCGGTCCTGGCCTTCGGTGGCGATTTCACCCGCGCGGAGTTTGACGCGCTGATGGCCGAACATGGCTGGACGCTGCATGCCGCGGCACTTAGCGCCCATACCCGCTATACCGAGTTGTTCAAAGCCGAGTTCATCGAGCGGAACGAATTGACCGAAAAGCAGAAAGAACTTGTGCGGCTGGTAGGCCAGGGTCTGATGGACAAGCAAATCGCACATGAGTTGGGGATATCGTTTTCCGCCGTGCGCCAGCGGCTAGCCGCCGTGCAGCAGAAGACCGGCGCACAGAACCGCGCCGATCTGGCTGCGCTGGCGATGCGCGTGGGACTGGTGGCCGACCCGCTGATCCGCGACCACCGCGACGATCTGACCGTTTTCCTGAGCATGGGGGACGGCAAGACCGGGCGAGAGGTACGCCCCGAACCGCCGGCGACCGCCGCGGAATAGCGCATCCCCCCTTGCCACCACGGCCCGATGCCGTAGCCTGCCAGGCGGAGGTTCCGCCATGGCAGGCCAACGCGACATATCCCGCGAACATCCGGCCTTTCGTACAGAAGGGCTGACCAAGACGTACGGCAGCGGCGGCGCGGCGGTGCACGCGCTGCGCGGGGTCGATCTTGAAATCCCGACCGGGGAAATGGTGGTGCTGCTGGGGCCTTCGGGCAGCGGCAAGTCGACGCTGCTGAACATCCTAGGTGGGCTGGACCGACCCAGCAGTGGCAGGGCCTGGTTCGAAGGCCAGCAACTGACCTCGATGAACGACACGCAGTTGACCCGCTATCGGCGCGACCATGTGGGGTTCGTGTTCCAGTTCTACAACCTGATGCCGTCGCTGAACGCGCTGGAAAACGTCGAACTGGTGACCGAGATCGCCAGCGACCCGATGACCGCGGCAGAGGCCCTGGACATCGTGGGCTTGAAAGACCGCCAGACACATTTTCCGTCGGAAATGTCCGGCGGGGAACAGCAGCGCGTGGCCATCGCCCGCGCCATCGCCAAGCGCCCGACGGTGCTGTTTTGCGACGAACCCACCGGCGCGCTGGACAGCACGACCGGGCGCGCCGTGCTGCGGGTCTTGCGCGATGTGAACGAAAACCTGGGCACCACGGTTTTGATCGTCACCCACGCCGCCGCCACGGCGGACATGGCCCACAGGGTGATCCATTTCGCCGACGGTGCGATCAGGGAAACCGTGGTCAACAAGACCCGCCTGTCCCCAGAGGAGATCGCGTGGTGAGCCCGCTGGACCGGAAACTGTTCCGCGATCTCAGGCGGATACGCGGGCAGGCCGGGGCGATTGCCGCCGTCATTGCGCTGGGTGTGATGATGATGGTGATGATGTCGGGACTGGTGAACACGCTGGATGAAACCCGGCAGGCCTATTACGACCGCTACCGGCTGGCCGATGTCTTTGCCCCGCTGACCCGCGCGCCCGCCCGGATGGTGGCGCGCATTGCCGCCCTTCCCGGCGTGGAAACCGCGGTGGGCCGCGTGGTGGGCAGTGCGCTTTTCGATACGCCAAAGGGCGAATTGCCGATCCGGGCGCGGGCACTGTCGTTGCCCGACCCCGATCAGATGCGGCTGAACGCGGTCTACCTGACCGCCGGGCAGTGGCCGGCGCAGGGATCGGAAAACGAGGTGCTGCTGCTGGAAGGCTTTGCCAAGGCGCGCGGGCTGGAACCGGGCGACGGGTTCACCGCCACGCTGAACGGGGTCAAGCGCGGCTTCCGGATCACCGGCCTCGCCCAGTCGCCAGAGTTTCTGTACACGACCCCGCCGGGTGAAATGGTGCCCGACGATGCGCGGTTCGCGGTGTTCTGGCTGCCTCGTGCGGCGATGGCCGCGCTGTACGACATGGATGGCGCGTTCAACGAGGCGCTGGTGGCCCTGCGCCCCGGTGCGGCGGAACCGCCTGTGCGGCTGGCCATCGACAAGCTGCTTGATCCCTTTGGTGGCACCGGAGCCTATGGCCGCGCCGATCACCCGTCGAACCGCTTCGTGAGCGAGGAAATCAACGGTCTGCGAACCTCGGCAACCTCGGTTCCGCCGATCTTCCTCGCCATTGCGGCCTTCCTTCTGTACATCGTGATTTCCCGCATGGTGCAGGCGGAACGCGAACAGATCGGGCTGTTGAAGGCCTTTGGCTATTCCGGGCTGGAGGTCAGCCTGCATTACCTGAAACTGGTTCTGACCATCGCCTTTGCCGGGGCGCTGTTGGGGGCGGTTGCGGGGATCGCGGCGGGCAATGGCATGGCCGTGATGTACCAGACCTATTTCAAGTTCCCCTTCCTTGTCTTCAGCGTCGATCCCGCCTCCTTCGTCATCGGGTTCGCCGTGGCGATCCTGGCCGCGTCGGGCGGCAGCCTGCTGGTGCTGCGCCGGGTCTTCCGGCTGACGCCCGCGGTGGCGATGCGCCCGCCAACCCCGCCGGATTACAGCCGGACGCTGGATTTGGCACATCTGATGCGCCGTTGGCTGGACCAGCCCAGCCGCATGGTGCTGCGCCGGATCACGCGCTATCCGGGCCGAATGTTCGGCGCGGTCATCGGCGTTGCGGCGGGCATGGCGCTGTCGGTTTCGACCCTGTCGATGATGGAGGGGTTCAACACCACCGTGGATCTGAGCTTTTCCGTCATGGACCGCTCCGACATGGCGGTCAGTTTCGCCCTGCCCCGGGGCGAGGACGCGGTGCTGAGCCTGCGCCGCACCCCCGGCGTGCTGTCCGCGGAACCCGTGCGTATTGTGCCCGCCATCCTGCGCAACGGGCCGCACATTTATCGGGGCAGCATCGAAGGCCGCGAACCTCACCCGCGCCTGAACCGCGTGATCGACCACAACGCGCGGCCCATCGACATGCCCCCCGCCGGCGTGATCCTTGCGCAGCCGCTGGCCGACATCCTGCACCTGAAGCCCGGTGATACGCTGATCGTCGAGGTGCGCGAAGGCCGCCGCCCGGTGCTGCGGATCCCGGTGGCAGGCATTGCGCAGACTTTGCTGGGTGCCCCGGCCTTCATGTCGCGCGCGGCGTTGAACCGGGCACTGAAGGAACCCGGCCGGGTGTCGGGCGCCTTTCTGACCGTCGATCAGGCGCAGGCCGACAGGGTCGCCGCCCGGATCAAGGACATGCCCGCCGTTGCCGGTGTCAGCCGCAAGGACGACCAGCGCGCCGCCCTGATCGAGCTGATGAACACCGGCCCCGGGTCAGTGCGGTTCATCATGCTGGCGGTGGCGGCAACGATCACCTTCGGCATCATCTACAACGCCGCCCGCATTGCCCTGGCCGAACGTGCCCGTGACATTGCCAGCCTGCGGGTGATGGGATTTGGCAAGGGCGAAGCGGCGTTCGTCCTGCTGGGGGAACTGGGCTTTGTCATCCTGATGGCCTTGCCGCTGGGGCTGGGGCTGGGACAGGGTTTGACCTATCTCATCGTCGTGGGCTTCAGCACCGATATTTATCAGATACCGGTCGTACATGACCCCGCCGCCCATGGCATGGCCGCGCTTGCCGTTCTGGCGGCGGCCCTGCTTTCGGGCTGGCTGGTCAAGCGCGACATGGACCGCGCCGACCTGATCGCCGCGCTAAAAACGAGGGACTGATGGCAGAGCACCGCAAAAGCCGCACCTGGACAACCGTGATTGCCGTGCTCATCGTGGCCGCGGGACTTGTTTATGCCTTCTGGCCGCGGGCGACGCTGGTCGATATCGGCACCGTCGGCCAAGGCCCCATGCGCGTGACCATTGATGAAGAGGGCCGCACCCAGGTGCGCAATGCCTATGTCGTGTCCACGCCGATCGCCGGGAAACTGCTGCGCCTGACCGCCGAGGTGGGCGATGACGTCATCAAGGGCGAAACCATTGTCGCACGGATGCAACCCAGCGCGCCGGCCATGCTGGACGTGCGCACCCGTGAACAGGCTGACGCAGGCGTCACCGCTGCGCAAGCCGCGCTGCGCGTGGCAGAGGCCGATGTGAACAAGGCCCGCGCCGATCGCGACCTTGCGCAAGCGGATTTCGACCGAACGCAAACCCTGTTCGGCAAGGGGATCGCCAGTCAATCCGCGCTGGACGCCGCCCGCCGCGGTCTGCGCGCGGCCGAGGCGACGCTGGACACCACGCGCGCCGCCGTGTCGATGCGCGTGGCCGAACTGAACAACGCACAGGCGCAGTTGCTGACCTTCGATGACAGGCAACTGGGCGAGGCCCTGCAGACCCAGGAAACCATCCCCCTGATGGCCCCGGCCTCTGGCACGATTTTGCAGGTCATGCAGGAAAGCGAAACCACGGTGGCGGCAGGCACGCCGATCATGGAAATCGGCGATATCGCTCGCGATCTGGAGGTGAGGGTCGATCTTTTGTCGACTGACGCGGTTCAGGTCCGCGTCGGCCAGCAAGTGCTGATCGACGACTGGGGCGGGCCGCAGATTCTGGGCGGAGAAATCCGCCATATTGCGCCTTTCGGGTTCACCAAGGTGTCCGCCCTGGGCGTCGAAGAGCAGCGCGTGACCACAACGATCCGCTTCACCGGTGCGCCCGAAGCCCGGGCCGGGTTGGGACACGGATTTCGGGTCGAGGCACGGATCGTGACCTGGAGCGCCGAGACTGCCGTTACGGTCCCGGCCTCGGCGCTTTATCGCAAGGGCGACGGCTGGGCGCTTTACGTGGTGGAAAATGGCACGGCGCAGGAACGAGAGGTTGCGGTAGAGGCCAACAACGGGCTGAGCGCCGCGATTTCCCGGGGCGTGACACCCGGCGATGCGATCATCCTTTATCCGCCTTCCGGGTTGCTGCCCGGCACCAAGGTTGCCCAGCGCCAGACCAATTGAACCCCTGCAGACCAATAACTTGACCCTCCTCCGTGCTGCCCCGCACGCGAGGTTGATCAAACTTGCGCTAAATCGCCAAAGCAGGCGCGGCCTGCCTTGAACGCTTTGTTAAACGAGCGCGCGTAGCACTTTGGGCAACACCCGGGTCGCCCTGTCCGGCCTGTGGTGAACCGATGCAACAAGGGGGTTCATACCTGATGCCCGAACAGATGCTTACGCATGCCCTGGCCGACCGCCGGCCGCGCAATGGTACCGATACGCTGCTGACCTTTCTGCAAGGGGCGGTGGGCAAACCCGTCTGCCTGTCCGTCGCCGCTGTCGACCGGATCGACAGCCTGCGCCTGCGCACCCTTCTCAGCGCGCAAGCCAAGTGGCGTAGTCTGGGGCTGGCCTTTGGCTTGACCGATATCTCTGACACGTTCCGCGCCGGCCTTGTACGGCTTGGGCTGCCGGAAACGCAGTTCGATCCGGAGCGCATCTGATGGTGGTCAAGGTTCTGGCAATCGATGATTCCCGCACGATCCGCGAACTTCTGCGCGCCACGCTGGAGGCGGAGGGTTTCGAATATAGCTGTGCCGAAGATGGCATCGAAGGGGTAGAAAAATTCCCCGAGGTGCAGCCCGATGTGGTCATCACCGATATCAACATGCCCCGGCTGGACGGGTTCGGCGTGATCGAACAATTGCGCGGGGACGTGGCAACCACTGTCCCGATCATTGTTCTGACCACCGAATACTCCGATGCGCTCAAGGCCCGCGCCCGGAAGGCCGGGGCAACGGGATGGATGGTAAAACCCTTCGACGACGAAAGCCTGGTGTCGATCCTGCGCCGGGTCGCGGGGTAGACCATGAGCAAATCCTCGATCCGCGATACGTTCTTCGAAGAATGCGAAGACCTGCTGGAAGCGCTGACCGAAGGGCTGACCGCGCTGGAACACGCCCCTGAAGACGACGAGGTTGTCAACGCCGTATTCCGGGCCGTGCATTCGATCAAGGGCGGTGCCGGGGCGTTTGGACTGCACGATCTGGTGTCCTTTGCCCACAGCTTCGAAACCGTGATGGACCGCGTCCGCGCCCGCGACCTGTCCATCGACCGCGCCTTGATGCGCATCTTTCACAAGTCCGGCGACAAGCTGGCAGACCTGGTCGAAGCCGCGCGTGACGAAAGCGCGTTCGACGCCACCGCACGCGACGCGGTTCTGAAAGAGCTGGAACCGTTCCTGGGCGATGCCCATGACGCGACCGAGGACGAGATGGACTTCGGGTTCGCCACCACGCCGATAGGGTTCGAAGCCGCGCCGCTGGAGTTGGATCCGGGGCTGGACCTGCCCAATCCCGGTCTTCCCGATGCAGCTGGTCGCTGCAGCTACCAGATTCTGTTCGTACCGTCGGCAGATCTTTATCGCCACGGTCACGAACCGTTGCTTGTGCTCGACCATTTGGCGGAACTGGGGCAGATCGAAACAACGCTGGATCTGCGGGCGGTGCCGGATTTCGACACGCTTGACCACTCCTCCCTGTATCCAGGTTGGACAATCCGCCTTGAAACCGACCGCGACCGCGCCGCGGTCGAAGACGTGTTCGAATTCGTTGAGGGACTGTGCCGGATCGAGATCGCAGAGGGAGATGAGATCCCCGATCCGGATCCGGAACCCGCGCTCCTACCCGTCGCGGCATACTGCGTCGAGGCGCCGGATGCCCCGGCGGATGCAGATCCCGCGACCACCCGGCCACAAGCACCAAGGGCCGACAGCGAACCGAACCGCGAGAGCCAGAAGGGACCGAAACCAACGCTGCGGGTCGATCTGGACCGGGTTGACCGGCTGATCAACGCGGTGGGGGAATTGATCATCAACCAGGCAATGATCAACCAATGTATCGAGGAACTGGAATTGCCGCCAACCTCGCAGATCCTGAACGAGATCGAGGACTACAAGCTGTTGGCCCGCGATATTCAGGAGGGCGTGATGGCAATTCGCGCACAACCGGTCAAACCGCTGTTCCAGCGCATGGCCCGCATCGTGCGCGAAGCATCAGAAGCAACCGGAAAACAGGCGCGGCTGACCACGCTGGGCGAAAACACCGAGGTCGACAAGACCGTGATCGAACGGCTGGCTGACCCGCTGACCCACATGATCCGCAACGCGGTGGACCACGGGCTTGAAACGCCCGACGTACGCAGGGCCGCAGGAAAGGACGCCAGCGGCACGATTCGTCTGTCCGCTGCGCACCGGTCGGGTAATGTGATCCTGGAAATCGCCGATGACGGCGCTGGCATCAACCGCCCTGCCGTGCGGCGGAAGGCCATCGAAAAGGGCCTGATTGCACCGGATGCGGACCTGACCGACGGCGAAATCGACAACCTGCTGTTTGCGCCGGGCTTTTCGACCGCGGCTGAAATCTCCAACCTGTCGGGCCGTGGCGTCGGCATGGACGTGGTCAAGAACGCCGTGCAGAAACTGGGCGGGCGTATCACCGTCACATCGACGGACGGCGAAGGGTCGACCTTTGCCATCATCCTGCCGCTGACTTTGGCGGTGATGGACGGATTTGTGGTGTCGGTCGCCGATCAGACCATGGTTGTCCCGATCTCTTCAATCCTGGAAACCGTCAGCGCGTCGGCAAACGACATTCACATCATGGGTCACAACGAACGGCTGCTGCTTTTGCGCGGGCGCTATATTCCCATTGTCGATGTGGCGCAAAGCCTGCAACTGACCGGCCCATCACCGACCGAAACGCCGATTTACCTGATCGTGCAGAACGAAGGTATGGGGCTCAGCGCACTGGAAATCGGCGAGATCCACGATCAGCGCCAGATCGTGGTGAAGAGCCTCGATTTTCAGCAGGGGTCCATCCCCGGCATTTCTGCCGCCACCATCCTGGGCGATGGCAAAATAGCCCTGATCCTCGACACCGAAGAAATCGCCACCCGCAACGCCCCCAGTTCGCAGGACGTGATGTCCATGCTCCAATTCACGGGATTCGAAGATGTCTGAAGCCGCTGAACTTACCGTCGACGAGACAGAGGAATTCGTAACCTTCAACGCCGGGGATCAGATGTTCTGCATCAAGATCACCCAGATCCGAGAAATACGCCGCTGGGCACCTGTCACGGCGCTTCCGCACACCCCGCCCGACGTGCTGGGTGTGATGAACCTGCGCGGAGCGGTGATCCCGATCATCGACCTGTCGGCTCGCTTTGGCTTTGGCCCGACCGAGCCGCGTGAACGAAACGTGGTGATCATCGCCATCCACGGAGACAGCAGCGTTGGCATGTTGGTGCAGTCGGTTTCGGAAATCCTGTCAATCGCGCAAGGCCAGGTGCAGGACACCTCCGAGGTCCGCACCAGCGCCAGTTCCAATTACATCACCGGGATCATCTCAAGCAATGACACGATGATCCGGGTGATCGACCTTGATGCCGTACTGGGAAAGCCGTTCTGAAATGCCGCGCCCGTCTTTTCCAGACATGACTTCGGCCGAATTCGACAGTCTTGCCGGGTTCGTCAAGTCGCAGATCGGCTTGCACCTGCGGCCTGAAAAGCGCGCCCTTGTCGAATCACGGCTGGCCAAGCGGGTTGCGTCCCTGGGGTTGCCCGGGTTCATGGCCTATCTTGACGCCCTGAAACAGAACGCGCTTCCTGATGAAATGGAGGCGCTGTCCCAGGCGTTGACGACAAACGTCACTGCTTTCTTTCGCGAAAGCCACCACTTCCAGACGCTAAAGCAGGTGGCGGAACGGGATTTTGCCCTGCGGCTTGAGCGCGGTGAACAGGTCCGGATCTGGTCTGCGGGCTGCTCAACCGGGGCCGAGCCTTATAGCATCGCCATGACCCTCCGCGATTGTCTGTCCGATCTGGCGCTGACGCGGGTGCGGATCCTGGCAACCGATATCGACACCAACGTGCTGGCAAAGGCTCGCAGCGGGCTCTACGGCGCAAGAGAGACGGAAGCGCTGCCTCAGGAAACTCTGGACCGGCATTTCATCCGCGAAACCGGAGGCCACCGCATTTCGGCACAACTGCGCGAAATGGTCCGGTTCAACCCGCTGAACCTGATTGCCCCCTGGCCGATGCGCCGGGACTTCACAGCGGTCTTCTGCCGCAACGTGGTGATCTATTTCGACGGGGAAACGCAGGCCCGGCTGTGGCAACGCATCCTGGCCCAGATCGAGCCCGGCGGTCACCTGTTCATCGGCCATAGTGAACGGCTGGACCCGGCGGCGCTAAAAGCCGTGACTTCGACCGGGGTCACGACCTACCGAAAATCATAAGCAGCGGGAAAGAGACATGAAATCAATGCGGGCCTTGAAGCTTTTTGTGGTGGATGACATGGCCACCAGCCGCGGGTTGATCACCCAGGCGCTGGATGAAATCGGTCTGGCCAACTATGAAACCGAAGCTGATCCGCGTGTGGCGTTGCAGGCGATCCTGCGCAACCCTGTGCATCTGGTTCTGTCGGATTTCAACATGCCGGGCATGTCGGGGCTGCAACTTCTGGAACAGCTGCGACGCACCCCCGCCACCAAGAACATCGGCTTCATTTTGATCACCGGGCGTCCGTCGCCCGAAATCGTGGCCGAGGCACAGCGGCTGAAACTGAACAACCTGATCAAGAAACCCTTCACTGCCGATGCGATGCGCAAGTGCATCGAGGCGGTGACCGGTCCGCTTGCAGCGTAAGGAGCGGGCCGATGCTGGACTATCTAAAGATGTGCGCACGGGAATTGCAGTTGATCCAGGCGCAGTTCCAGGCGTTCGAGGACGAGCTTTACTCGAACCCCGAGATCGCTGGTCAAATGCCCCGACTTGATCCGACCCTGACCCAGGGGTTCGACCGGTCATTGCAGGAAATGGAATTCATCGCGGGGTTCCTGGAAATGGCCGGTGAAAGCGAAAATTGCAACGACCACAGCCGGATGGCCGAATATCTTCAAACCTCTCGTTTCGTAAGTATGGCGTCAAAATTCCAGCAGCCCGAATGACCCCGGACCGCCGCGACGACCCATGGTGCAAGGAAGACCAAAATGTTGAATATCCAGATGATCCGGAACAAGCTGCCGTTGATGTTCCTGTCAATCTCCGCAGCGATCTGCCTGGCGTTGGTTCTTCTGGCGCAGAATACACTGCGTGACGCCACGCGTTCGCAGCTTGAATTGACGATGGAGAGCTTTGCGCAGGGCAAACAGGAGCTTCTGCAGGACTGGTTCGACAATATCGCCCTGGAAATGGGACTGTTGTCTGCCGATCCCTTTGTTCGCGATCAGGTCAGCGCGCTGGATCAGGCCTTTGCCGCCCTTGGGCCGGGCCGGGTCGGGCGACTGCAACGGCGTTATATCACGGAAAACCCGTTCCCGGCGGGGCGGCGGCATGAATTCAGCCAGGCCCGGACCGGCGACGGCTATGATCTTCTGCATGCGCAGACCCACGCTTATCTGCGCCGGTTGGTCGACGAGCAGGGATACTATGACGTTTTCCTGATCAACGCCTCTGGCGATGTCATCTACACCGTTTTCAAAGAACTTGATTTCGCAAGCAACCTGGTCTCGGGGGAATTCAAAGCCTCGGGCCTGGCGCGGGCCTTTGCCACCGCGATGACGCTGGGCGACGGTGAAATCGCCTTTGACAGCTTTGCCTCTTACGCGCCCAGCAACGGTGATCCGGCGGCTTTTGTCGCGACACCGCTGTTCGATGCATCCGGGCAACGGTCCGGTGTGCTGGCGGTGCAATTGCCGATCGACCGGATCGCAGCCATCCTGTCGACCCCCGATTGGCTGGGTGAAAAAGGCAAGGTTTTCCTGCTGGACAGCGCTGGTCGCCTGAACAGCGAACTGGGGGCCGACAGCACTTTCGGCCTGCTGGACATATTACCGGCCACCACTGCCATTGCAAATGCGCTGGCAGGCACCGAAGGCTATGTTGATGACGTAACCGGAATCGACGGCAACGCGGTTGCGACCTTCACCACCAGCGCCCGGTTCCAGAACGCGACCTGGACCATGGTTGTCGAAGGCGACCGCCCGTTTCTTTACAACAGCCTGCAGGCACTGCGGTCGCGGATGAGCTGGGTATCCCTTGCGATTGCCGCGATCATGGGTGCAATCGGCTTGTTCCTGGCTCGCCACGTCAGCAAACCACTGGACAATATCGGCGCTGCGATGAACCGCATCCAGGCCGGAGACTATGATAACGACATCGCCGAGGCCAAGCGCAAGGACGAATTCGGCCTGATCGGCCGCAACCTTCAGGAATTCACCCAAAGCCTGTCGCTTGCCCGCGACCGCGAATGCCAGGAACAGGAACGTGCGCGGGAACAGGCAGAGGTCGTCGAGAAACTGACCGAAGGGCTGACACGTCTGCGCGACGGCGACCTGGGCTTCAACATCCAGGCGCCGTTCCCGCCTGCGTACGAGCGGCTGCGCATCGACTTCAACAAGTCCATGGAAACGCTGAACCATGCGCTGTCGCAGGTGGTCGATTCCGCCGACAGCATTCGCGGTGGATCGCAGGAAATCTCTCAGGCTGCGGATGACCTGTCGAACCGAACGGAAAACCAGGCCGCGACGCTGGAACAGACCGCGGCGGCGCTTGATGAACTGACCGCCAGCGTGAAATCGGCGGCGGAAGGGGCGAAATCGGTTGAAACCATCGTCTCTGAAGCCAAGGAAGAGGCCACTGCAAGCGGATTCGTCGTGCGTGATGCGGTCGATGCAATGAATGAAATCGAAGCCTCATCGGAACAGATTTCCCAGATCATCGGGGTGATCGACGATATCGCCTTTCAGACCAACCTGCTGGCACTGAACGCAGGGGTCGAGGCCGCCCGCGCGGGCGAAGCTGGCAAGGGGTTTTCGGTCGTCGCCTCCGAAGTGCGGGCATTGGCGCAGCGCTCATCCGAGGCCGCACATGAAATCAAGGCCCTGATCAGCGGGAGTACCCAACAGGTAGAGAAAGGCGTCGATCTGGTGGGCAAGACCGGTATCGCATTGAAATCTATCGTGGACCGGGTCAATCACATTGCCGAACTGGTGTCCGACATCGCATCGGGCGCGGCGGAACAGTCCACTGGACTGGGCGAAATCAACATCGGCGTGAACCAGTTGGACCAAGTGACCCAACAAAACGCCGCAATGGTCGAACAGGCTACCGCGGCCAGCCACATCCTACTACGCGACACATCGATCCTGTCCGATCTCGTGGCCAACTTCAACATCCGGACAGAGCGGCACGCCGATAGCTCGGAAGATGCAGAAGTTCAGCCCGAGACCGCGCCGTCGCTGGTGCATGACGACATCGTGCTGATCGATCCCAAACCGATTCTGGTAGAGCCGCGCCAAGCTGCGACAGGCACTGTCATGAGCGGATGGCAGGATTTCTGAAGATATTTTTCAGGGGGGATATGACGTTGGCACATATATCGCTGGTACTGGCCGTCACCGATGGCGCCACCCGCAGCAAATTGAAGGACCTGCTGGCCCGAATGCCCGAAATGCGCCTGGCCGCGGCAACGCAGAACCTGATGGAAACCTTTGCCGCGGTGGAAGAAACCCAGCCTCAGGCGGTTCTGATTTCCCATGCCATGACCCGGTTCCCGGAATTTGAAGTGATGCGCGGGCTGTTCAGTGCAATGGGTATCCGCTGGATCATGCTGGAAGACCGCGCAACGCCGCAGCAGCGTGCCAAGGCGGGTCTGTTCCCGATTGATATCAGTACAGATATCGAAACGATTCACGGTCAGTTGAAAGCGGTACTGCGAAACCGCTCGGCCCCTTCGGCCCACACCCGCCGCACCGTTCAGATGCCGCGGACAAGACCCGGGGCGCTGATCCTGATCGGGGCATCGACCGGCGGCGTCGATGCCCTGAGCCGCGTTCTGGGTGCCTTTCCCGCCAATTGTCCACCCACCTTCGCCGTGCAGCACACGGGTCGAGGTTTCGGCGAAGGACTGGTGCGCCTGCTGGATCGGCAATGCGCGGCGAATGTGATCTCCGCAAGCGATGGCGCGGATGTCGGGCCCGGGACGATTTGCATCGGGGCCGGGCTGCAACACCACCTTGCCGTGGACAGCCAGGACGGGGTTCGTGCCCGACTGATGACGGGTGGCGCAGTGTCCGGGCACAGGCCCTCTGTCGATGTGCTCTTTCGTTCCGCTTTGCCGGTAGCACGCAAAACCGTCGCGGCATTGTTGACCGGTATGGGGCGCGACGGGGCCGACGGACTGCTGGCGCTGCACGAAAACGGCGCCCGAACGGTCTGCCAGGACGAAGAGACTTCGGTGGTTTACGGCATGCCCCGCGCCGCGGCCGAACTGGGGGCGGCTGACGAACAGGTGCCGCTGAACCGGATTGCCGAAAGACTGCTTTCGCTTGCCGCCCAACCCGGCGAGGTCGGGGTATGACGGCGCGTTCCAGCCTGGCCCCGCGCGGCAGTACGATCACGGTCGTTCAGGGGGAATTTCGCATCAGCGACGATCCACATGTGGTGCTGTCCACGGTACTGGGCAGTTGCGTTGCTGTGTGCCTGTACGATCCGACTGTGCACAAGGGCGGCATGAACCATTTCCTGCTGCCGGAACGTGCCGGGGCCTGCAAATCCGACATCCGTTTTGGCGCACATGCAATGGAATTGCTGATCAACGGTCTGCTCAAGATCGGGGGGCGGCGCGAAACCCTGCGGGCCAAGGTCTTTGGCGGCAGTTCGATGGCCACCAATCTGCGCGATATCGGCCAGTCCAACGCGGAATTCGCCAAGTCGTTTTTGCACAACGAAAACATTCCCGTCGTCAGCGAGTCCCTCGGTGGCACCCTGGCGCGGCGGGTGCGGTTCTGGCCGGTCACGGGACGGGCCAAGATGCTGCTGATCCCCAACAGCCCGGACCTGCAAAGCCCGGCCTCTCCACGACCATTGCCCATGCAATCACCTGTCGAGTCTGTCACCCTGTTCTGAGCCTGTTGCGGCCTTCCCCCTTCTTGGCAAACCTGCCATAGTACGAGACCAACGACCCACAAGAACAAAGAGCAGACCCGCATGGCCGAAGACCTGCTTGCCGCCGCTGACGGTGGCGACTACGACGCCTCCTCTATCGAGGTCCTGGAAGGGCTGGAACCGGTCCGCAAACGGCCGGGCATGTATATTGGCGGCACCGATGAACGCGCGCTGCATCACCTTGTGGCCGAGGTGCTCGATAACTCCATGGACGAGGCGGTGGCGGGCCACGCCAACCGGATCGAGGTAGAACTGCACGAAGATCATTCGATCACCATCCGCGACAACGGACGCGGCATCCCGATCGATCCGCACCCGAAATTCCCCGGAAAATCCGCGCTGGAAGTGATCCTTTGCACGCTGCACGCAGGCGGCAAGTTTTCCGGCAAGGCCTACGAAACCTCGGGCGGTCTGCACGGTGTCGGTGCCTCGGTCGTGAATGCGCTGTCCGACAACATGGTCGTGCAGGTCGCGCGCAACCGCGAACTGTTCGAACAAAGGTTTTCGCGCGGCATCCCGCAAGGCCCGGTCGAGAAGGTCGGACAGGCACCCAACCGGCGCGGCACCACCACGACCTTTCATCCCGACGAAGAAATCTTTGGCCACCACCGGTTCAAACCGGCACGGCTGTTCAAGATGGTGCGTTCCAAGGCCTACCTCTTCTCAGGGGTCGAAATTCGGTGGAAATCCGCCATTGACGACAAGGAAACCCCGGTCGAAGCGACGTTTCATTTTCCCGGGGGTCTTTCGGATTATCTGGTCGAAACGCTTGGCGGGGCCAGCACTTATGCCGACAAGCCCTTTGCCGGGGTCGTGGATTTCAAGGAAAAATTCGATACGCCCGGCAAAGTCGAGTGGGCGATCAACTGGACACCATCGCGCGACGGCTTCATCCAGTCCTATTGCAATACCGTCCCGACGCCCGAAGGGGGCACGCACGAGGCCGGGTTCTGGGCTGCGATCCTGAAGGGGATTCGCGCCTATGGCGAATTGGTCAACAACAAGAAAGCCGCGCAGATCACCCGCGACGACCTGATCACAGGCGGTTGTGCCCTGGTCAGCTGTTTCATCCGTGAACCGGAATTTGTTGGCCAGACCAAGGACAGGCTGGCCACGGTCGAAGCCCAGCGCCTGGTCGAAGGCGCGGTGCGCGACCATTTCGACAACTGGCTGGCCGCAGATACCAAATCCGCCGGGGCAATCCTGGATTTCCTGATCTTGCGGTCCGAGGAACGGCTGCGTCGCCGGCAGGAAAAGGAAACCCAGCGCAAGTCCGCGACGAAACGTTTGCGCCTGCCCGGCAAGCTGGTCGATTGTTCCGCCACCTCGCGCGAAGGCACCGAACTCTTCATCGTCGAAGGCGACAGCGCCGGTGGGTCGGCCAAGATGGCGCGCGACCGCAAGACCCAGGCCCTGTTGCCGCTGCGCGGTAAGATTCTGAACGTGCTGGGCGCGGCCTCGAACAAGCTGGGCTCGAACGCGGAAATCAGCGACCTGACGCAAGCGCTCGGGGTCGGTCTGGGAACGAAATTCAACGTCGACGACCTGCGCTATGAAAAGGTCATCATCATGACCGACGCCGATGTCGACGGGGCGCATATCGCGTCGCTTCTGATGACCTTCTTCTTCACCCAGATGCGCCCGATGATCGACCACGGGCACCTTTACCTGGCCTGCCCGCCTCTATACCGGCTGACGCAGGGGGCAAGGCGGCTTTATGTGGCCGACGATGCCGAGAAAGAGGAATGGATGGCCAAAGGCCTGGGTGGAAAAGGCAAAATCGACGTTCAGCGGTTCAAGGGCCTGGGCGAAATGGACGCCAAGGACCTGAAAGACACGACGATGGACCCCAAGTCGCGCAAGCTGATCCGGGTCACCATCGACGAGGACGAACCGGGCGAAACCGGCGACCTGGTGGAACGGCTGATGGGCAAGAAACCCGAACTGCGGTTCCAGTATATCCAGGAAAACGCCCGCTTCGTAGAAGAGTTGGACGTCTGACGGGACGCGACCCACGGATTTGTGATCCGGCTGCTTCGGAAGGCGCGCTAGGCTTTTTCCCATGCGCGCTTTCCTCATCCTGTTGCTGACCCTTGCCACCCCTGCCCTGTCGCAGGACACCGATCTTGAACTGGTGCTTCTGGCCGATGCGTCAGGCAGTATCGACCAGTCGGAAATCGACCTGCAGCGGCAGGGCTATGCCCAGGCCCTGACCGACCCCGAGGTTCTGGCCGCGATTGCCAACACCGCCTATGGCGAAATCGCGGTGACCTATGTCGAATGGGCGGCGAACCAGGTGGTGGTGGTCGACTGGATGCGCATCAGGGGACGTGAGGATGCCGAGGCGTTCGCGGCTGAACTACTTTCGAAACCCCGGCAAGCCTTTGGACGCAACGCGATTGGCGCGGCGCTGCTGGAAGGGCTGCGCCTGATGGAGGTGAACGACATCGACGGCTGGCGTCGGGTGATCGACTTTTCCGGCGATTCCATCGGCAATTTTTCAGGTCCCGGAATCGAAGATGCGCGGGAAATCGTTCTTGCGGCGGGCGTTACCATCAACGGCTTGCCAATCCTTCGACCAGATGATCCCGGACGCGCGATGGGCGGGCTGGAAAAACAATACGAGGACCGCATCATAGGCGGCCCGCAATCCTTTGTGGTTACGGCGGAAAACCGCGCCAGTTTTGCCGCGGCGGTCAAGCGCAAGCTGATCCTCGAAATCGCTGGCGACGTGCCGGAAGTTGACCTTGCGGCGAACTAGTGGATTGATCGCGACAAACGAGTCCGAATTGGGATTCCCATTTGGTGCTGGCCGTGCGAGTCATGCTGATGCG
>NZ_JAYLLH010000024.1:0-65182 GCF_035818635.1 Mesobacterium hydrothermale
CATCAGCATGACTCGCACGGCCAGCACCAAATGGGAATCCCAATTCGGACTCGTTTGTCGCGATCAATCCACTAGGTCCGCTGCATGAGGAAAGTCAGGGGTGACCCACGCTTTTGTCCGTTTCGTTGGGTTCCCCTGTTCTGATCTGCGCCGCCCCTGTCCCGCGCGGCGCAACTGTCTTTCCGGTTTGTCCGTGTCGCGGGCCCCAGGAACGGGCGGCCCGGTTTCGCGCGCACCCTCGTGGCGATACCGGGCCAAACGGTCCATCAGCCCCCTCAGCCAACGCAAAGAGGTTGTGGCCAGCCCCGCAACCGCGATAGGACTAACGCAACAATAACCAATTTCAGGAACTGGACATGAGCACCCCCTCCATTTTCGACGATCGTATGCTGTCGCTGGGCTTGGCCCGCGTGGCCGAACAGGCGGCGATCGCCAGCGCCAAGCTGATTGGGCGCGGCGATGAAAAGGCCGCCGACCAGGCCGCCGTGAACGCGATGCGGACTGAACTGAACAAGCTCGACATCAAGGGCGTGGTCGTCATCGGTGAAGGGGAACGTGACGAAGCCCCGATGCTCTATATCGGTGAAGAGGTGGGCACCGGCAATGGTCCGGGCGTGGACATCGCGCTGGACCCGCTGGAAGGCACAACGCTGACCGCCAAGGACATGCCCAACGCGCTGACCGTGATCTCGATGGGGCCGCGCGGGTCGATGCTGCACGCACCGGACGTCTACATGGAAAAGCTGGCAATTGGCCCGGGCTACCCCGAAGGCATCGTATCGTTGGACATGCCGCCGGCGACGCGCGTGTCCGCGCTCGCCACTGCCAAGGGCTGCCTGCCGTCTGACATTACCGTTTGCATCCTTGAACGCCCCCGCCACGAAGACCTGATCGACGAAGTGCGCGCCACCGGCGCCGCGATCCGCCTGATCACCGATGGCGACGTGGCCGGCGTCATGCACTGCGCCGAACCGCATCTGACCGGGATCGACATGTACATGGGGTCCGGCGGTGCGCCCGAAGGCGTTCTGGCGGCCTCGGCACTGAAATGCATGGGTGGGCAGATCCAGGGCAAGCTGCTGTTCCGCAACGATGACGAGCGCGGCCGCGCCGCCAAGGCCGGGATCACCGACCTGGACAAGATCTATACCCGCGACGAAATGGTCACCGAAGATGTCATCTTTGCCGCCACGGGCGTTACCAGCGGCTCGCTCTTGCCCGGAATCAAGCGCGACGAGGTCGGCTGGCTGACCACCGAAACGCTGCTGATGCGGTCCAAGACCGGGTCGGTGCGTCGGATGACCTATCGCAACCCGACCAAGCCGCGCGGGTAACCGGAGCGGCGGCCAGCCCCCGCACCGCAACACAGGTGGGGGGCCAGCCCCCCACACCCCCCGGGATATTTTCAGCCAGAAGAAGACAAGCGCCGGGATTGGCTATCGGCCGTGTCCCGGACTGGATGGCGAACTGATCGGCAGGACCGGGACGAAGGGGTCAAAAGCCGCGGCGTACACAGAAAAAGGCCCGCAGTTTGCGGGCCTTTCATGGGTGTTCGAAGGGCTGGTTTACAGCTGCGCCATGACCTCGTCCGAGGCTTCGAAATTCGTGGTGACGCGCTGCACGTCGTCGTCGTCTTCCAGCGCCTCGACCAGCTTCATCAGCGACTGCATTCCCGCAAGGTCAAGTTCCGTCGTGGTGGTGGGCTTCCAGGCCAGCCTGGTCGATTCCGATTCGCCGAGCTCTGCTTCCAGCGCGGTGGACACATCGTTCAGATCGGTGTCGGCGCACCAGATGGTGTGACCGTCCTCGCCGCTTTCGACGTCTTCGGCACCGGCCTCGATCGCGGCCATCATGATCGTATCGGCATCGCCGGCGTCAGCGGGATAGACGATTTCGCCCTTGCGCTCGAACATGAAGCCGACCGAGCCGGTTTCGCCAAGGTTGCCGCCGTTCTTGGTGAAGGTCGACCGCACATTAGACGCGGTACGGTTGCGGTTGTCGGTCATCGCCTCGACAATCACGGCCACGCCGTTCGGGCCGTAGCCTTCATAGCGGATTTCTTCGTAATCCTCACCGTCGCCGCCGACGGCCTTCTTGATCGCGCGTTCGATGTTGTCTTTCGGCATGGACTGCCCGCGGGCTTCTTTCACCGCGAGGCGCAGGCGCGGGTTCTTGTCCGGGTCGGGATCACCCATCTTTGCCGCGATGGTGATTTCCTTCGACAGCTTCGAAAAGATCTTGGCCCGGATCTTGTCCTGACGGCCCTTGCGGTGCTGGATGTTTGCCCATTTGGAATGGCCGGCCATGGTGACCCCTGTTCTTTGATTGTGTGAATCCGGCGTCTCTATACGGCAGGCGCCCTGACAAGGGCAAGCCTTGCGGCGCGTCAGGGACTGGCGCGGCGCGCGAAGCCACGCTAAAGCGGCAGCATGAAACGGTTCCTGATCCTGCAACTGCGCCCCGAGACCGAGGCGTCAGACGACGAATACGCGGCTTTCCTGCGCAAGGGCGGTCTGACCGAAGATCGCGTGGAGCGCATCCGGCTGGATCAGACACCGCTGCCGGCCGACCTGGATCCGGCCAGCTATGCCGGGGTGATCGTTGGCGGTGGGCCGGGCTGCGTATCTGACGCGCCCGAAACCAAAGACCCGGTCGAGGCCCGGATCGAGGCTGAAATCCTGGGCCTGATGCCGCGCATCACCGATCGGGATGTGCCCTTCATGGGATGCTGCTATGGCATCGGAATCCTGGCGCATCACCTTGGCGCCGAGGTGTCAAAGAAGGCTTTTGGCGAGCCGGTGGGTGCTGTCACCTGCACCAAGGCGGCCGATGACCCGATGCTGGACGGGCTGCCCGACCGGTTCGACGCCTTCGTAGGCCACAAGGAAGCGGTGCAGCACTTGCCCGGGGGGGCGGTGCACCTGGTGCGGTCGGGTCCCTGCCCTTTCCAGATGATCCGCTACAAGTCGAACGTCTACGCCACCCAGTTCCACCCCGAGGCCGACGCGGCGGGGTTCGAAACCCGTATCCGCATTTATCGCCACAAGGGCTATTTCCACCCAGACGAGGCAGAAACGCTGATCGACATGTGCCGCGCGTCGAACGTGGTCTGGCCAGAAGTCGTGTTGCGGAACTTCGTGCAGCGTTTTGGCTGAGGCCCAGGCGCCCTGCGCGTGACGGTCAAAGCGGCCAGAACAACGGGATCAGCAGCGCCGACAGCAGCCCGATCAACAGGTTCAGCGGCACACCGACCTTGAGGAAATCCGAAAACCGATAGCCGCCGGGCCCATAGACCAGCGTGTTGGTCTGGTAGCCGATGGGCGTGGCAAACGAACAGGACGCCGCGACCATCACCGCCACCACCAGTGGGCGTGGATCGACGCCCAGCGCCTGGGCCAGTCCGATGGCAATAGGCGTGACCACAACCGCCACGGCATTGTTGCTGACCGCCTCGGTCAGGACCGAGGTCAACAAAAACACCGCCCAGATCAGCACCGGCCCGGGCAGCACCGCCATCAACGGTGCGATCCAGCCCACCAGCAAGGCAACGGCGCCCGATGCCTCCAGCGCGGCGCCGACGGCAAGCATGGCGAAGATCAACGCAAGAAGGCGGCCTTCGATAAACGAAAAAGCTTCGTCCGCGTCGATGCAGCGGGTCAACAGCACGGCGGCCACGGCAACGACCGCCAGCGCCAGAATCGGCGCCACGCCAAGCGCAGACAGCACCACGATCCCGGCCAGCGCCCCAAGCGCGATGGGCGCATGGCCGCGACGAAAGGCGCGCGCAGAGGGATGGCTGACGTCGACAAGGTCCATTTCATCGGCCAGCCGCTTGATGTCTTCCGACGCGCCCTCCAGCAGCAGCGTGTCGCCGACGCGCACCACGAGTTCGTCCAACTGGCGGCCGATGTTCTGATTCCGGCGGTGCACGGCCAGTGTATAAACCCCGAACCGGCGCCGCAGGCGCAGCGCGCCAAGACTGCGGCCCACCATCTTGCAGCCCGGCGTGATCAGCACCTCGACCGTGGTGGTTTCCTTGGCCGACAACTGGTCGACGCGCTTCAGTTCCTTGTTGCGTTGCAGGCTGAGCAGTTCGGTCATCTGGGTCCGCAGAACCACCACGTCGCCCACTTGCAGCTTCACGTCGGACAGGTTGCGGCGCAGTGATTCATCGCCGCGGATCACGTCGATCAGGCGAACCCCTTCGCGCTTGAACAACTGCACGCCCAGAACTTCTCGTCCGATCAGGTTGGATTCGGGCGGGATCACCGCCTCGGTAAAGAACTTCATCCGCGATCTGTCGGACAGCATCCCCGCTATGCTGCTGCGTTCTGGCAGCAGGAACCGCCCGAACAACGCCAGATAGGCCATCCCCCAGGCCACAAGGATCAGCGCCAGCGGCGTAACCTCGAAGATTGTGAACGGTTCCAGCCCCTGACCGCGGGCAACACCGTCGACCAGCAGGTTGGTCGAGGTCCCGATCAGCGTCGTGGTTCCGCCCAGAATCGACGCATAGCTGAGCGGGATCAGAAGTTTCGACGGTTGCACCCCCAGAACCTTGGCGATCTGCACGAAGATTGGCAGCATCACCACAACAACCGGTGTGTTGTTCATGAAGGCCGACGCCACGATGACCACCACCATGATCCCCGCAACCGCCCGACGCGGGCGGCGCTGAACCTGATCCTGGGCAAAGTTGGTGAAGGCATCAAGCGCACCTGTCCGCACCAACGCCCCCATGACCAGGAACATCGCGGCAATAGTCCAGGGTGCAGGGTTCGACAGCACGTTCAGCGCCGCATCATACGGCAGGATACCCAGCACCAGAAGCACCGCGACCCCACCGATGGCGACCACCTCTGTCGGGTAGGCTTCGCGCACGAACAGCACAAACATCGCGACCACGGTCAGCAATGTGACAGCGGCCTGGCCGTTTTGACTGAGTTCAAACAGGTTCATGATGTCCTTCGGGATCGCGGGTCAGGGGGAATTTTGTCCCAGCGGCGCGGCACTGACAAGCGCGGCACGCGGGCGCGGCTGCACAAAGAACAGTCCTGCCAACATGAGCAGCAGCGACAGCCAGACTGGCCCCGCATACGCTTCGTTCAGGAAGATCATCGACCAAACAAGGCCGAACAACGTGACAAGATAGCTGACCTGCACGGCGAAGACCGATCCGGCCACCCCCACCAGCCAGACATACATCGTATAGGCCAGCACATGCAGCACGGACGAGGCAATCAGCGCATAGTCGGGTGCCCCCCAGGGGCCACGCGGGTCGATGAACTGACCCGACGCCAGCGCCATCGGCAGTGTCAGCAGCGCCCCCACAAGCGACGCGCCAGTCAAGACCTGAACAGACCCCAGCCCCATCGTGCCCCAGCGCGCAACGATGTTGCCTTCGATGGCGTAGCAGGCCGAGGACAGCAACGCGATGGGGATCCACACCGACTGTGCCGGGTCGGGCAACGTGGCATCGGGCAGCGCCAGCATCAGCACCCCGGCAAACCCCAGCCACAGGCCGATCACCCGACGCCAGCGGAAATGGTCGTTGCCCATCGCCAGCGCCAACGGAAAGGACAGCATCGGAATGGAACTCAGCAGGATCGACAGGATCCCCGCCGGCAGGTGCCGCGCGGTGTTGTAATAGACGATGCCGGGGACGATCGTGCCGATCAACGCGATCAGCGCATAGAAACCAAGGTAGCGGGGCGCCAGCGGCAGACGGCGGCGAGTCGCTGCCATGACCGCTCCCAGGAACGCGGCCCCCAGCGTCAGTTGCCAGAACAGCAGACCGAAATGGCGGTAGCCTTCGCTGACCGCGGTCTTGGTCAAGGGCTGCGACGCACCCCAGGCGGCCCCGGCCACCACCAGCAGCGCCAGCAATACCGGTGTCCGTGTCATGGCGTGGATTGCTCCAGCCGACCGCCAAGGCGGATCATCTTGACGGTTGTTGCCTTGCCGGTACGGTCGTCGGTTTCGACATAGACCCCGGACAGCGTTGCCTCTCCCAAGGCTGGCTGGAAACGGCCCTTGGCCATGCCGGTCACAAAGCGGCGCATCGGTTCGGTTTTTTCCATGCCAATGACAGAATTGTAGTCGCCGCACATGCCCGCGTCGGACTGGAACGCCGTACCGCCGGGCAGGATCTGTGCGTCGCCCGTCGGCACATGCGTATGGGTGCCGACGACAAGGCTGGCGCGACCGTCGCAGAAATGGCCCATGCCCATCTTTTCGCTGGTTGCTTCGCAATGCACATCGACAAGGATCATCTTCGCCTGCCCACCCAGCGGATGCGCGCGCAAGACCGCATCGACCGCCGAGAACGGATCGTCAAAGGCGCGTTTCATGAACACCTGCCCCAGAACCTGCAACACCAGCACCTTGCGGCCGCGCCGGTCGCTGAACAGTGCGTGGCCCCGACCCGGCGCACCCTTGGCAAAGTTCAGCGGACGGATGATGCGGGGCTCTTTCTCGATATGGGTCAGCATGTCCTTCTGGTCGAAGGCGTGATCGCCCAGCGTCACCACATCGGCGCCCGCATCCAGGATCAGCTTGGCGTGTTCGCCGCTCAGCCCCATCCCGTTCGACGCGTTTTCGCCGTTCACAACGACGAAATCCAGTTTCCATTCGTCCCGCAGGCGGGGCAGGTTTTCAGAAATTGCCTGACGTCCGGCACGGCCCACGACGTCGCCCAGAAATAATGTCTTCATGATTTCAGCCCTAGTGCCAAAGCCCCAGATTGCAAAGCAGAAAGCGCAGCCGGCACCGCTTGCAACCTCTGCAGCCTTCCGGCAGCATGGCGGATACGCAATGCCAAAGCGGACCAAGGGCCGGAGCACCGCCATGACCAATTCCATTGCCATCGTGCTGGGCCTTCTGATCGTGGCGGGAATCGCCGCCGACCTGACATTGTTCGAGGGGCAGAACCTCGTGTTTCTGGGCAAGAAATTCTACGATCTGCTGCAATGGATGGCGTTCTGGCGCTGACCGCCTAGCACCTTCGCGCCCGCAGAACCTCTCTTTGCCGTTGCAGAAAGACTCCTTGACTTTTTGCAGAGCCTCTGATTGTTAGCGATAACAATTCTACCCGCAGTTCTGCTTTGACCGACAAAGGACCGTTTCCATGACCCTGACCGTTGCAATCAATGGCTTTGGCCGCATTGGCCGCAACATCCTGCGCGCCCTGGTCGAATCCGGCCGCACCGATATCGAGGTGGTCGCGATCAACGATCTTGGCCCGGTCGAGACCAACGCCCACCTGCTGGAATTCGACAGCGTGCACGGGCGCTTTCCGCATCATGTCAGCTTTGGTGACGGATGGATCGACGCCGGCCGCGGCAAGATCCGCACCACCGGGGAACGCAACCCCGCCGACCTGCCCTGGGGCGACGTGGACATCGTGCTGGAATGCACCGGCAAATTCAAAAGCCGCGACGCCGCGCAGGCCTATCTCGACAACGGCTCCAGCCGGGTCCTGATCTCGGCCCCTGGCAAGAGTGTCGACAATACAGTGGTTTACGGTGTGAACCACGAAACGCTGACCGGCGATCACATCATCGTTTCCAATGCGTCTTGCACCACCAACTGCCTGGCGCCGGTCGCCAAAGTGCTCAACGACACGATCGGCATCAAGCGCGGCTTCATGACCACGGTTCACGCCTATACCGGCGACCAGCCGACGCTGGACACGTTGCATTCCGACCTGTACCGCGCCCGTGCGGCTGCGGTCAGCATGGTACCGACGTCAACCGGGGCGGCCAAGGCCGTCGGGCTGGTTCTGCCGGAACTCAAGGGCAAGCTTGATGGCGTTGCGATCCGGGTGCCGACACCCAACGTCTCTGCCGTCGACCTGACCTTCGAAGCCAGCCACGCGACAACCGCCGAGGAAATCAACGATGCCATCCGCACCGCCGCCGACGGCCCGCTGAAGGGCATCCTGGGCTATACCGACCGCCCGAACGTCAGCATCGACTTCAACCATGACAGCCATTCCTCGGTGTTCCACACCGACCAGACCCGCGTGATGGACGACACGATGGTGCGCATCCTCAGCTGGTATGACAACGAATGGGGGTTCAGCTGCCGGATGCTGGACACCGCGGCGCATATGGGCAAGTTCCTGTAAAAAATAGAAAAAACTACGACACTTTGGCCCTCGGTACGAACCGGGGGCCTTTTTCGTTCGTGTCCGCGCCGGTTCAAGACCCCAGCCCTTGCAAAATATGCATGGCGACCTCGCGTTTTCGGAAATTGTGCTGCGCCGCAGCATTGCTATGTTAGCGCTACAAGGAAACGAAACAGAGACACACAGGAGACAACGATGACCCTGTTTACCAACCTCCGCAGCCGCATGGCAAAAGCCGCAGCCTACCGCCGTACGGTGAACGAAATCCGGCGCATGCCGAAAGACGTGGCCGACGACCTCGGGATCTATCCCGGTGACGCACGCCGCATGGCGTATCGCGCGGTCTACGGCCTGTAATCCACTCGAACGTTGAAAGGATCTGACACATGACGGGTTTTTTGAACACCTTCAGCACCGCCATCGCCAAGCGCCGCGCCTTCGCCCGCACCCGCGACGAACTGCGCGCGCTCCCGCTTGATGTAAAGCTCGACCTCGATATTTCGGGGATTGAAGACAAGGTTGCGCATCTCGCCGTCTACGGACGCTGAACGCGGGCGATACTGACGACAAAGCCGCCTTTCGGGGCGGCTTTTGCATTTTCAGGGCCGGATGATCAGCCCATTTCAGCAAAGCGCCGGATCAGCGCCTGATGCACCGGCGGGGTCACGAACTTGCTGACATCGCCCCCCAACCGGGCGATTTCCTTGACCAGCTTCGAGGCAATCGCCTGCCGCCGTGCGTCGGCCATCAGGAAAACCGTTTCGATGCTGGAATCCAGCGCACGGTTCATGCCGACCATCTGGAATTCGTATTCGAAATCGGCCACGGCGCGCAGCCCTCGCAAGATCAGCGATGCGCCGACATCGCGGGCGCAGTCGATCAGCAGGTTTTCAAACGGGTGCACGACAATCTCTGTCCCGGACTTGTCCGACAGCGCAGCGCACTCCGCCTCAATCATGGCGACGCGCTCTTCCAGTGAAAACAACGGCCCCTTGTCGCGGTTGATCGCAACGCCGATCACCAGCCGGTCGACCAGAAGCGCGGCGCGGCTGATGATGTCGATATGGCCCAGGGTGATCGGGTCAAAAGTGCCGGGATACAGGCCAATGCGCATCGCATGCCCCTTTCGTGGTGGTCCGCATTCGCGGCGCACGCAACATTATTGCGCCGCAGAATGCAAGGCCATTCCGGTCGTTAAAACCCCATGATCATGCCTTCAAGCGCATCCTTTTCCATCGAAAGCTCTGACAGGCGGGCCTTGACGACGTCCCCGACCGAAATAAGCCCGACCATTTCGCCGTTTTCCACCACCGGGATGTGACGGAAGCGGCGTTCGGTCATCATCGAGAGAATCTGGTCAGCGGTCGCATCCAGCGAACAGGTCACCACCCTGGTGGTCATGAAATCGTCCACCGTTCCGATCAGGCAGCCCGACCCCGTCTGCGACAATGCCGTAACGATATCGCGCTCTGACAGGATCCCGTCCGGTGTCTTGCCATCCTGAGAGACGACCACCGTCCCGATACGCTTCTCTGCAAGGATCCGCGTCACCTCAGAGATCGTCGCATCCGGCTTGACGGTGAACACGGTATCGTCGGCCTTGCTCTTCAGGATCTGTGCTACTTTCATGTCGGTCGGTCCTCCCGCTGTCCTCGCTCCGGTCCCAGCGTGATGGGGGTGCGACATTCTGTCAAGCCAGACCTTGAACCAAGGCCTCCAACCGTTGCACTTCGCGCCGCAATCCGGTGCTCAGCGCCTCGATCAGCCGATTCATCCGGTCCGAGCGGCGGTCATCGGCGTGGCGGACAAGATAAAAGCTGCGGTTGAGCGAGACTGTTTCCGGCAGCACCGGAACCAGATCGGGCGCCAGCGGCATGGCAAAGGCGTGCGCGATCCCCAGCCCCGCCCCCTGTCGCAGCCAGTGGAACTGCACCGCGACCGAGTTCGACGCAAGATTCACCCGGTCCAACCCAAGCTGCGCGAGGTAGTCGAGTTCCTTGTCGAAGATCATGTCGGGAATATAGCCGACGATCCGGTGGGCGCGCAGGTCGGCCAAGGTGCGGATCGGCGGATGGCGGTCGAGATAGCCGCGCGTCGCGGCCAGTGTCAGGCGATAGTCGGTGAGCTTCTGCACCGTCAGCCGCCCAGCGGTGGGCGCGCTGACCGCGATGGCCAGGTCGGCCTCGCGCTTGGACAGGTTTACTACGCGGGGCAGCGCCACGATCTGCAATTCCAGGTCGGGGTTGTCGTCGGACAGGGCCGCACAGACCTGCGGCAGAAGGAAATTCGCGCAACCGTCCGGCGCACCGATCCGCACCTGCCCGGACAGCGTTCCGGGGGCACCCGCCACCGCCTCGGACGCGGCCTGCATCGCCTGCTCGGCTTCTTCGGCGTGGCGCATCATCCGGCTTCCGGGTTCCGTCAGCGCATATCCCTGCGGCGACTTCACGAACAACGGCGTGCCAAGCGCGGCCTCCAGCCGGGCGATGCGGCGACCCACGGTGGCCGGATCCATCCGCAAGGCCCGGCCCGCAGATGACAGACCCTCGGCCCGGGCCACGGCCAGGAAGATCCGCATGTCTTCCCAGTTGGTCATCGCGCCTTCCTTTGCAAAATTGCAAAACACCTTTGGGACATTGCCTCTTTTCCGCACAATTCTGCAAGACTAATCTGCCGCCAGAGTTTCTAGGAGGAGCCCCCATGAAAGAGCTGTCACATTACATCAACGGCGAACACGTCAAAGGCACGTCGGGACGTTTCAGCGATGTCATGAACCCCGCCACCGGCGAAGTTCAGGCGCGTGTGCCCTTGGCCAGCAAGCACGAGATGGACGCCGCCATCGCCGCCGCCGCAGCCGCGCAGCCCGCATGGGCCGCCACCAACCCGCAGCGCCGCGCCCGCGTGATGATGAAGTTCGGTGCCCTGATCAACGAACACATGGAAGAACTGGCAGAGCTGGTCAGCCGCGAACACGGCAAGACCATTCCCGATGGCCGCGGGGACGTTCAGCGCGGCCTTGAGGTGATCGAGGTCTGCATGGGCGCGCCGCACATGCTCAAGGGCGAATTCACCAATGACGGTGGCCCGGGCATCGACCTGTATTCCATGCGCCAGCCGCTGGGCGTGGTTGCGGGCATCACGCCCTTCAACTTCCCCGCCATGATCCCGCTGTGGAAAATGGGCCCGGCCCTGTCCGCCGGCAACGCCATGATCCTAAAGCCGTCCGAACGCTGCCCCTCGACCTCGATCCGCCTTGCGGAACTGATCGAGGAAGCCGGCCTGCCCAAGGGCGTGCTGCAAGTGGTCAACGGCGACAAGGAAGCCGTGGACGCGATCCTCGACAATGACACGATCGCCGCTGTCGGCTTCGTGGGGTCGACCCCGATCGCGCAATATATCTATGGCCGTGCCTGTTCCAACGGCAAGCGCGCGCAGTGCTTCGGCGGCGCGAAGAACCACATGATCATCATGCCCGATGCCGACCTGGACAAGGCCGCAGACGCGCTGGTCGGTGCCGGTTTCGGCGCGGCCGGTGAACGCTGCATGGCGATCTCGGTGGCCGTGCCAGTGGGCGACGCGACCGCGGACGCGTTGGTCGAACGCCTGATCCCGCGCATCGAAAAGCTGAAGGTCGGCCCCTACACCGCGGGCGAAGACGTGGATTACGGGCCGGTCATCACCAAGCAGGCCCAGGAACGCATCAAGGCGCTGATCACCAGCGGCGTCGATCAGGGCGCGACCCTGGTCCGCGACGGTCGGGACTTCAGCCTGCAGGGCTACGAGGACGGCTATTTCGTCGGCCCGACCCTGTTCGACAACGTCACCCCGGACATGGACATCTACAAAGAGGAAATCTTTGGCCCGGTCCTGAGCCAGGTGCGTGCAAAGTCCTATGACGAGGCGCTGAAGCTGACCATGGACAACCCCTATGGCAACGGCACCGCGATCTTCACCGCCGATGGCGACACCGCGCGCGATTTTGCCAACCGGGTCAACGTCGGCATGGTCGGCATCAACTTCCCGATCCCGGTGCCGCTGTCCTACCACTCGTTCGGCGGCTGGAAGAAGTCGGCCTTCGGTGACCTGAACCAGTATGGCCCCGACGCCTTCAAGTTCTACACCAAGACCAAGACCGTCACCGCGCGGTGGTTCTCTGGCATCAAGGAAGGCAGCCAGTTCAACTTCAAGGCAATGGACTGATCGTTTTGCCCCTGAAAAACAAAAACGCCCCGGTCGCAGGACCGGGGCGTTTTCGTTGTCGGCGGGCGCTTTACCAGCTCAGGGTCTGCATGTCCTCGCGGAACAGCCAGCCTTCGACCACGGGCCAACTGCCCATGACAACACCATCAATATAGTCCTCCTTGGTCAGCCCCGCCGCCTGTGAACAGGCCGCGCACATCAGGACGGTACCGCCGTCCGCCATGAACGCCTTGAGCATATCCTGGATCGTGGTGCCTTGTTCGGCCATCACGCCGGGGATATTGCTTGGGCGTTTCTTGTCCGCCAGGTAGACCGCGCGCACGTTCAGCCAAATCGCGGTGTCGTGCCCGCCCTTCAGCGATTTCTGATGCGCGAACATGATCGCCTTTGCGGCAGACCAGGTGTCGTCGGTGGTCAGGTTGACAAACAACCCGCGCTTTCCATCCTCTGCCGAAGCCGCCAGCGGCAGAATTACCAGAGAAAGCGCCAAAAGCATCTGCTTAAAAAACGTTTTCATTGTCCACTCCTTGAATTGGGATTCATGTTTGCAGCAATGCGACGGCGGACATTGTCAACACAAGCAAAACATTCCAGCGCTGGAATGATAGAATGTCGCACCTGGAAAAGGCTTCAGCCTGGAGTTGAATAAAGTGGACTGACGCGAACTAACGTCTAAGTTGTGTTCAGACTGTCCCCACTGTTGAGCCAGGCCAAATCCGAATGACCGCCAGCTATACGATCTACACGCACCACAATCTTGTCATCGTGCGCTACAGCGGGCGGATCACCAACGCACAGATGATGCGGGCCCTGATCGATTACAGCAGCGACCCGCACTTCGCCCCGGGTCAATCACAGCTGATCGACCTGAGCGAGGTCCACACATTCGATATAGATTTCAAAGGCATGATGCAGGTGAACACCCGCAAGGCCGACCTTTTCAATGACACATCCGCCCCGGTTATCAGCGTGTATATCGCCCCCGATGAAACGGCCTTTGGCATGGCGCGGATGATGCAGCAACTGGCCGAAAGCCTTCCGATGCTGACAACCATCATTCACCGCGACGAAACCGCGGCGCTGGCCGAACTTGGCCTGCGCGACAAACGGTTGATGACCTTCTACGCCAGGGCCCCCTGAACGCCCGTCAGGCCCCGGCGCGATCCGGCGCACCCCAGGCCGCCCCGAAGACGGGCGCGGGCGTCGTTTCTTGCGCCACGACCAAAGGCTCGGGCTGTGGTGGCATCGCGGGCGGTATCGTCACTGGCAGGCGCATCGCGTCCGCCAGGTGTATCCTGTGCTGGCGTGCCTTTCGGCATTCGAAAGACCCGGCACGGAACGCCCGGCAGGCTTCTGGCCGCCGATTATAGATCGCGCAGACCAGTTCGGCACCTGCCGTTCGCGTCAGTTGCGTGCAATGCCCGCCGCACATCGACATGTAGCGCTTGCCATCGACCGAGGTCGTGGCGCTGTCGGGAATGGCGCGGTCCCGGTCCTCGGGCAACAGGGCGATATATTTGGCATGGGTGCCGAAACAGCAGGCACCGCAACGGATGCAGTCAAACTCCGAAGGGGTCATCTGGTATGTCCGAAAAGGCGCCGGCGGGGCCGACTCTCTGCCCGTCGCGTGCGCTGGCGCGGCAATTAGAACCACGCAAGGCGTCTGTCCAGTGATTTTGCGGGCTTGCCCGGCGTGTCCGCAGAGGGTCAAATACCTGTCGACAGGCGCAGGGAGGCACGCCATGACCGAACCCGATTTCACCCTTGGCATCGAGGAAGAATACCTTCTGGTCGATCTCGACAGCCTGGCCCTGCGCGAGGCGCCCGAAGGGCTGATGGAGGATTGTGCCGCTGAACTGGAAGGCCAGGTCAGCCCCGAATTCCTGCAATGCCAGATCGAGATCGGGACCAAGGTCTGCGCCGGGGTCGATCAGGCCCGCGAAGATCTGAAACGCCTGCGCGGCACCGTGTCGAAACACGCGAAAACCCATAACCTCGCACCCATCTCCGCCTCGTGCCACCCGTTTTCCGACTGGAAGGACCAACACCACACCCGCAAGGACCGCTATGACGACCTGAGCCGCGACCTGGGCGGCGTGGTGCGCCGCCTGCTGATCTGCGGCTGTCATGTGCATGTCGGGCTGGGCGACGACCCGCTGCGCGTCGACCTGATGCGCCAGATGGCCTATTTCCTGCCGCACCTTCTGGCGATGTCGTCGTCGTCGCCGTTCTGGCAGGGCCGCGACACCGGCATGGCCAGCTATCGCATCAGCGTCTTCGACAACCTGCCCCGCACCGGCCTGCCGCCGCAGTTCGACACCTGGCAGGATTTCGAACGCTCGGTCGCCGCGCTGACCGATCTGGGCGTGATCGAGGACAGTTCGAAAATCTGGTGGGATTTGCGCCCCTCGTCCCGGTTCCCGACGCTGGAAACCCGCATCATGGACGTGCAGCCCCGGCTCGAGGATGCGCTGACGCTTGCGGCGTTGAACCAGTGCCTGCTGCGCATGCTGTGGCGGTTGCGCACCCGCAATCAGCGCTGGCGGATCTACGACAATTTCCTTGTCGGCGAAAACCGCTGGCGGGCGCAGCGCTATGGCGTGACCGAGGGCATGATCGACTTCGGTCGCGGCGAAATCGTGCCCTTCCCCGAACTGATGGACGAGATCATCGACCTGGTCGAGGAAGACGCCGGCGTTCTGCGCTGCCTGACCCAGATCGAACGCGCCCGCGACACCGCGCTGTCGGGCACCTCGGCCCAGCGGCAGCGCGCGGTCTATCGCGATGCGCTGGCTGCCGAGGACGACCACGACCACGCCATGCAGGCCGTGGTGCGCCACCTGATCGAGGAATTCCACGACGGGCTTTGACCCTCGACACCCGGACGCACCGGGGGGTGACATTTCCCCCGCGCTGGGGCATTGGAAGGGCCAGCAAACGGAGGGCGCAGCATGATCGTCGCGAATATGGCCACCTACCCCGCCCGGGGTCAGCATCTGCGCCAGGTGGTGGACAGCCTGCTGCCCCAGGTCGACCGGATCAACCTTGTGTTCAACGAATACGACACGATCCCCGACTGGGCCGCAACGGCGGACAAGATCAACGCCGTGATCCCGGACAGCGATCAGAAGGACGTGGGCAAGTTCTATGTCGAAACGCCCGAGGCAAAATGGATCGCCTTTGTCGACGATGACATCATCTTTCCCGCCGACTACATGCAGACCTCGATCGCCCGGATCGAGGCCTTGCCGACCGACCGCACCTTTTGCGGCTATCACGGGTCGATCTACGAAAAGCCGCGGTTCGGCCTGACGCCGTCGCGCCTGTTCAAGTATTTCTCGCCGCTTGAAACGGTGATCCAGCGGTCGCGGCGGAATTTCGTCTTCACCCGGTTGCTGGAAAAACCAACAATCGTCGACCAGATCGCCACCAACACCTCCTTCATCCGCGGCTCGGACATGCCGCCCTATGCCTACATGAAGGACAGCCAGAAATTCGTCGACGTGCGGCTGGCGAAATGGTGCTTTGAAAAGGGCATCACCTCGGTCTGCCTGCCGCGCGCCAAGGGCTGGCTGGATGAATACCGTTACGACGAAACCATCTATCACGGCTTCACCCGCCGCGGGCACCCCGAAGTCGGGCGCGAAGTCCTGAGCTACGCCTTCAAGACCGCCACGGTCGGTCAGCCGATCTGACCCGTTCCGGCCTTGCATCCCCCGGCACTTTCGGCATTATGAACAAGCGTTCAATTCATGCGCCGAACGTCACGCTCTGGGAGGAAGCCGATGGATTTCGCACTTAGCGAAGAACAGACCGCCATTTACGATATGGCCCATGCCTTCGGGCAGGACCATATCGCGCCATTTGCCGCGCAGTGGGAAGAGGACGGGATCATCCCCAAGGACCTTTGGCCCAAGTTCGGCGAACTTGGGTTCGGCGGGCTTTACGTCAGCGAAGAATCGGGCGGCGCGGGCCTGTCGCGCCTGGATGCCACGCTGGTGTTCGAAGCACTGTCGATGGCCTGCCCGTCTGTCGCGTCCTTCCTGTCGATCCACAACATGTGCGCCCGGATGCTGGACGCCTATGGCAGCGACGACCTGAAAGACCGCTACCTGACGCCCGCGATCAGCATGGACACGGTGCTGTCCTACTGCCTGACCGAGCCGGGATCGGGCTCGGACGCCGCCGCGCTGAAGACACGGGCGTCGAAGACCAACGAAGGCTACCGCCTGACCGGCACCAAGGCCTTCATCTCGGGCGGCGGGTATTCCGACGCCTATATCGTCATGTGCCGCACCGGAGATGACAGCCCGCGCGGCATTTCCGCCGTGGTGATCGAGGACGGCGCCGAAGGCCTGTCCTTTGGCGGGCTTGAGAAAAAGATGGGCTGGCGGTCCCAACCCACCCGCCAGGTGCAGATGGACGACGCCTTTGCGCCGCTGGAAAACCTGCTGGGCGAGGAAGGCAAGGGCTTCCGCTATGCCATGGCGGGGCTGGACGGCGGACGGCTGAACATATCGGCCTGTTCGCTGGGGGCCGCGCAGGCGGCGCTCGATGCCACGATTGCCTATATGGGCGAACGCAAGGCATTCGGCAAAACCATCGACCAGTTCCAGGCGCTGCAATTCCGGCTGGCGGATCTAGAGATCGAGCTGCAGGCCGCCCGCACCTTCCTGCGCCAGGCTGCGTGGAAGCTGGACCAGGGCGCGCCCGATGCCACCAAGTTTTGCGCCATGGCCAAGAAATTCGTGACCGAGGCCGGGTCCAACGTCGTCAACCAGTGCCTGCAGCTGCACGGCGGCTATGGCTACCTGTCCGACTACGGGATCGAGAAACTGGTCCGCGACCTGCGCGTGCACGAAATCCTGGAAGGCACGAACGAGATCATGCGCCTGATCGTGGCGCGGGATTTGCTGAAGGGCTGAGATCGGGCCACTCTGATCGACGCAAGGGCCACGAGGACAGGCAAACACCATGACCGACATCCACATCCGCACCGAAGGCCGTGCGGGCCGCATCACCCTGAACCGGCCCAAGGCGCTGAATGCGCTGACCTATGACATGGCGCTGGCGATCGAGGCCGCGCTGGACCGCTGGTCCGATGATCCGGCCGTCGCGCTTGTGATGATCGACGCCGAGGGCGAAAAGGCGTTTTGTGCCGGCGGCGACATTGCCGAGCTTTATCGCACCGGGACAGCCGGGAATTTCGCTTATGGACAAAAATTTTGGCGAGATGAGTATCGACTGAATGCAAAAATGTCCGAATATGGAAAGCCCATCGTCAGCTTCCTGCAAGGCTTCGTCATGGGCGGCGGGGTCGGCATCGGGTGCCACGCAAGCCACCGCATCGTCGGTGACAGCAGTCGCATTGCCATGCCGGAATGCGGCATCGGGCTTGTGCCGGACGTGGGTGGCTCGATGCTGTTGGCCCGCGCGCCCGGGCGGCTTGGCGAATACCTGGGCCTGACCGCGTCTCGGATGGGGCCCGGCGACGCGATCCACACCGGCTTTGCCGACACCTACATCCCCGAGGCAGAGTGGGACGAGCTCAAGGCCCGGCTGATCGACAGCGGCGACGTGGCGGCCATCGCCACCGCCGCCCACCCCGCCCCGGGATCGCTGCTGGAAGGCCAGGCGCCCGAGATCAACGCGCTGTTCGCCGGCGAGGCGCTGACCGACGTGCTGAACCTGCTGAACGCCGCCGACAGCGAACTGGCGGCGCAGGCGCTCAAGGCGATCAGCCGCAATTCGCCCCTGGCCATGGCCTGTGCGCTGGAAATGATCCACCGGCTGCGGCAGGGCGTCCCGAGCATTCGCAAGGCGCTGGAGCTGGAATACCGCTTTACCTTCCGGGCAATGGAACATGGCGATTTCCTTGAAGGGATCCGCGCCGCGATCATCGACAAGGACCGTAACCCGCAGTGGAAACACAGCCCCGATGGCGTTCCCGCCGTGGACGTGTCTAAGATGCTGCGACCGCTGGGCAAGGACAGCCTGAGTTTTGAAAGGGAGGACAAGGGCATGAAGATCGGATTCATTGGCCTGGGCAACATGGGTGCGCCGATGGCGGCCAACCTGGTGAAGGCCGGGCACCAGGTGACGGGCTTCGACACCGCGGGCGTCACTGTTGACGGCGTTGTCACCGCCGACACCGCCGAGGCGGCGGCCAGCGGGCAGGACGTGGTCATCACCATGCTGCCCAACGGCGCGATCCTGCGCGCGGTGGCGGCACAGGTGATCCCTGCAATGGACAAGGGCGCGGTGCTGCTGGACTGTTCCACCGTCGACGTGGACAGCGCGCGCGCCGTGGCCGACCAGGCGACCTCCGCGGGCTGTTCGGCACTGGATGCGCCGGTGTCGGGCGGCGTCGGCGGGGCGACCAACGGCACGCTGACCTTCATGGTGGGCGGACCCGAGGCCGCGTTCGAAACCGCCAGGCCCCTGTTCGACATCATGGGCCAGAAAGCCGTGCATTGCGGCGACGCGGGCGCGGGTCAGTCGGCCAAAATCTGCAACAACATGATCCTGGGTGTCACCATGATCGCCACCTGCGAAGCCTTCGCGCTGGCCGACAAATTGGGGCTGGACCGGCAAAAGATGTTCGACGTGGTCAGCACCTCGTCTGGCTACAGCTGGACGATGAACGCCTATTGCCCGGCGCCCGGCGTCGGGCCGACAACGCCCGCCGACAACGGCTACAAGCCCGGTTTCGCGGCCGAACTGATGCTGAAGGACCTGGGCCTGTCGCAGCAGGCGGCGGAAGCGGTGGACGCCGACACGCCCATGGGAGCCGCCGCGTTGGCGCTTTACCGGCAGTTTGTCGAAGACGAAGACGGCCGTGGAATGGACTTTTCCGCCATGCTGCCGCGCTTCGAAAAACGTGGCCGCGGCTGATGGTCTGGGCCGCCTCGGCGTGCCTGCCCGGGCTGGACGCGGCAACCGCGTCCACGCTTGACCGGCTGGTGCCGATGGCGGTTCCCGCGGGCACTGCGCTGTTTCACCCAGGCGAAGAGGTTACGGGCTTTGTCGTCGTGCTGTCCGGCCGCGTCGAGGTGTTCCTGACCGGCCCCTCGGGGCGCGATATCCTGCTCTATGCCGTCGAACCGGGTCAAAGCTGCGTGCAGTCCACGCTGGGGCTTTTGGGCGACGACTGCTATTCGGGCGAAGCGATTGCCAAGACCGATTGTCGGCTGGTCATGATCCCGCGCGCGCTGTTCCTTGACTTGATGGGCCGCTCGGCCGGGTTCCGGGGGTTTGTCTTTTCCGCCTTTGCGCAACGCATGAAATCCATGACACAACTTATTGAAAAAGTTGCCTTTCAGCGGATCGAGGCGCGTCTGGCAGAGGCCTTACTGGAACGGTCGCAAGACGGCACTGTCACCGCAACCCACGCGGAACTGGCGGTGATCATCGGCTCTGCCCGGGAAGTGGTGTCGCGCCGCCTGGATGCCCTGGCGCGGCGCGGGATGGTACGGTTGGAGCGCGGGTCCGTACAAATTCGCGATGCCGATGCGCTGCGCCTTCTGGCCGAAAGCTGAGCCCAAACCCGCCTTTCCTGCCGCAACCCACGCAGGAGTGTGACAAGGTCACTGACGACTCAGGTCAGAGTCGTGGTATAGCATGGGTATCAAGCGGGGGCTTTTCCCCAGGAATATCGGGAGTATCGATATGTTTAAGAAGAACGTTGGCAGCGTGGACCGCGTTGTCCGCATCGTCGTTGGCCTGGCCCTGATTGCCGGCTATTTCCTGAATGGCGGCGGCGCCTACAGCTGGCTGTACCTGCTGGGCATCATCCCGCTGGCAACCGGCCTGATCGGCAGCTGCCCGCCCTATGCGCTGCTGGGCATCAACACCTGCAAGACCAAGTAACCCGGTCCGCACGGCAACCAAAGGGCGGCCCGGAAACGGGCCGCCTTTTTCGGTCTCTTACCCCAGGACCGAGGCAACCGCCCGGGCGGTCTTGTCCGCGATCTCTTCGGCCTCTGACGTGGTCAGGCAGAACGGAGGCGCGAACCCGAGAATATCTCCTTGCGGCATGGCGCGCCCGATCACCCCCTGTTCCAGCAGCGCCGCGGCGATCCGGTACCCCACCTTTTCCGAGGCATCAAAGAACGTCCGGCTGCCCCGGTCCTGCACGAATTCGACGGCGCACAACATGCCCTCGCCCCGCACCTCGCCCACGTTGGCGTGATGGCCGACCGCCTCGGCCATCACCTTGTTCAGATAGGCCCCGGTTTCGCCCGCGTTCTGCACCAGGTTCAACGCGTCGATCAGCTTGAGGTTGGCAACGCCTGCCGCCGCCCCGATCGGATGCGCGGAATAGGTCCAGCCGTGACCGATGGGGCCGTTTTCATCCGTGCCCTGCTCGAGAACTTTCCACATCTTGTCGCCGACGATGGACCCCGAAAGCGGCGCATAGGCGCTGGTCAGGCCCTTGGCGATGGTGATCAGGTCAGGCTTCATTCCGTAATGGTCCGATCCGAACATCGTGCCCAGCCGGCCAAATCCGGTCACAACCTCATCCGCGACCAGCAGGATGTCGTGCTTGTCCAGAACCGCCTGGATCGCCGGCCAGTAGCCCGCGGGCGGTGGCACGATGCCGCCGGTGCCCAGCACCGGTTCGCCAATGAAGGCGGCGATGGTATCGGCGCCTTCGCGTTCGATCAGCGCCTCAAGCTCGGCCACGCAATGGGCGACGAACTGCGCTTCGGTCTGGTCGGTATCCGCCCGGCGGAAGTAATACGGCGCCTCGGTGTGCACCACCTGCGCCAGCGGCAGGTCGAATTTCTTGTGGAACAGTTCCAGCCCGGTCAGCGACCCGGTCATCAGACCCGAGCCATGATAGCCACGCCACCGGCTGATGATCTTCTTTTTCTCCGGCCGGCCAAGGATGTTGTTGTAATACCAGATCAGCTTGACGTTGGTTTCATTGGCGTCCGATCCCGACAGGCCGAAATAGACCTTGCTCATGTGGTCGGGGGCGCGGTCCAGCACCATCTTGGCCAGTGTGATGCTGGCCTCGGTCCCATGGCCGACATAGGCGTGGTAGTACGCCAGTTCGCGGGCCTGATCGGCAATCGCTTCGGCAATCTCCTGACGACCGTAGCCCACATTCACGCAGTAGAGCCCGGCAAAGGCATCCAGCAGCCTGTTGCCGTCACGGTCTTCGATATGGCATCCTTGGCCACCGGTCACCACGCGGTGTGGCAGGTTGCCCCGCGCAAACTCTGCAAGATGGGTCGAGGGATGAAAGAAATTTTCGCGGTCCCATTGTTCAAGCTGATCGTTCTTCAACATCGTGGTGTGTCCTTTGTTCTTGCAGGCGCCGGAAGGAATTCAGATTTTCATATTTATGACAATTACATAAGCTGCGATCTTAATCTGAATTCTCAAGCATGTCGTCGCCCCAAGCCTGACCATAGAGGGCCGAGTGTCAACACCCTGACCGACAGAATTTGGCACAGCCCGGTGGCATCCCCCTGCCTGCGGTAAGGACGCAACCTGAGCGTCATACCGCAAGCTTCTGATATATTTCAGTTATGGCCCCTTTCCAGCGCAAAAGGGGCCGTAGGGCCCCTTTCGGTGGCCGCGCACGGTGGGTTACATCAGATTGCCCTGCCGAGGAATCGCGTCAAGCATGTAGGTCCGGTAGACCACAGCGTTTTCCAGTGATTGCAGCGATCGATCCGCGGCCTTGTAGTCCCCTTGCTTCATGAAGCTCCGCGCCTCGACAAGGAAGGTCAAGCTGTCATCCACCGGCAACAACCCGGCCGAGATCGCGACTTTCAGATCCTCAAGATGCGGTTCGGCCAGCACATCGCCGGGCTTGGCCACTTGCGGCGCACCATAGGCCTTTTGGATTGCCAGTTCATTCTCATAGGTGACGCCCTCTTTGTCGGTGGTCACCAGCGTGACTGTAAAGGGCGCGTAGACCGGGGCGCTGTCGGTCTTGGTGGTGTCAGGGATCATCGTGTCCTTGATCACCACGTCTTGTTCGGCCAATTCGTTGATCGCCCGGTCAACGTGCTCGCGGGCGGTGGTGTGATCCTGAATCGCCAGCGACATGCGGGCGGATTCCACATCCGCCAGCGCCTGAAGCACCTTGTGCGCGGTCATCAGCATTTCGTCCTGCACCGCATAGCCCATCGGCCGCGGCTCTGTCGTGGCGGCAAAGCTGCGGGTTGCAGGCAGCATCGCACCGGCCAGGACAGTGGTCAGCATCAGGGTCTTGATCAGTCGTTTCATTGTCTTGTCCTCCTGCATCGCGGAGTTGCGATGCAGCGAACATGGCGGACAAACCCGAAACGGGCCTGCCCTGCGGATTACAAATCCGCAATGCCCGGAAAACTGACGGAGACGCGCAGGCCGGGGGCCGCGTCTTGCAGGCGCACCTTGGCGCCGTGGCGTTCCGCGATGGCCTTGACCAGCGGCAGACCCAGCCCGCTGCCTTCGACGGTACGGGCGTCGTCGGACCGGAAGAACGGTTCGAATACCTTCTGCCGAAACCCTTCGGGAATGCCCGGCCCGGTGTCCGAAACACAGATCACCACGCCTTGCGCCAGTTGCCGTGCCGACAGCGTGATGCGCGCACCTGAACCGGCGTGGCTGAGGGCGTTTTGCATCAGGTTGACCACAAGCTGCGCCAGCATGTCGGCGTCGCCGCGCAGCATCAGCGGTCCGTCGCATTGATAGTCCAGGCTCTGGCCTGCGTCCTCGGCCACGGGGTGGTAGGTCTCGGCGATTTCGTCCAGCAACGGGCGCAGGTCGATGGGTTCCAGCGCAGCGCCAACACCGCCTTCGATCCGGGCGATCCGCAGGATGGTGGACACGATGGCTGTCAGACGCGCCAGATCGGCCTGAGCGTCCTCGATCTCGGCCCGCGGGTCCTGTCCTGACTCGGCCCGGGCCAGTGCCTTTTCAAGATCCAGCGTGGCGCGGGCAAGCGGGCGGCGCAGGTCGTGCGCAACCGAGGCCGCGGTACGACGCGTCCCCGCCACCAGCCGGTCAAGCCGGTCAAGATGGGCGTCGATGCGCTGGGAGATCCGGTCGATCTGATCACCTGCCCCTTGCGAGCCGATGCGCGCGCCGGTCTCTCCCTCGGCGACGCGATCAAGCGTGGCCTCGATGCGTTCCAGCTTGACCTGGCTGCGCCGGCTCAACAGGTAGCCGATCGCCAGCATCGCCAGCACCACGACAAGCGCCGTCGCCACGAAACCGCGCAGCGTTGCCCCCCAGACGGACGACAGGATTTCAAGGCTGCGCCCTGTCACCAGCGTCAGCCCGTCGATCCGCACCGCGTGCAGAAGATAGCGCTTGGGCGATGCGCTGGCCGGCTCCCCGGACGAGGTTTCCAGACGCGTGCTCAGTTCCATCCAGACGCCCGGGTCGGGATGCGCGGAAATGTTGCCCGACAGGCGGCTGCCATCGGCATCATAGACGGCATAGGCCAGCGTTTCCCCCGCTGTCGACCGCGCCGCCGTGGCGACCCATTGGGGCAGTTGTTCGGTGCCTTCCTCTTCGGCAATCTGGCGCAGGCTTTGTTCCATTTCCAGCACCCGCAGCCGGACACTGGTGGTCATCGACCCGTCGATCACGGTCAGGCTGAACACCGCCATTGCGGCCATGACCAGCAGAAACACGAACGACGACTGCAGCACCGCCGCAAAGGCGGCGCCGGACAGAACGTCACCGCGGTCCATGCAGCGAATAACCGGTGTTGCGGATCGTGTGGATCAGCGGAATGTCGAACGGCTTGTCGATCTTGGCGCGTAGCCGGCTCATGTGGGTTTCCAGCACAGTGGTGTTGGGTTCGAAACTGAAATTCCAGACCCGTTCCAGCAGCATTGTCCGGGTCAGGACCCGCCCCGCGTTGCGCATCAGAACTTCCAGAAGCATGAATTCCTTGGTCTGCAACTCAATAGTCTGACCTTGCCGGTGCGCCAGCCGCGACAGCAAGTCCAGTTCAAGGTCATGCTCGACCAGCTTGGTGACTTCGGCATGGGTGCTTCGTCGGCGGGTCAGCGCTTCGATCCGCGCCTTCAGTTCGGAAAAGTGAAACGGCTTTGTCAGGTAGTCGTCCCCACCCGCCGCCAGCCCTTCGACGCGGTTGTCGACATCGGCCAGCCCGGTCAGGAACAGCACCGGCATTTCCGATCCCGCGGCGCGCAGCGCCTTGACCACCGACAGGCCGTCCATCCCGGGGATCATGCGGTCAAAGATCGCAAGATCGCAAGGACTGTAGAGGCAATAGGTCAGTGCATCCCGCCCGTCTTCGAAATGTTCAACGCTGTGGCCTTCTTCCTCCAGCCCTGCACTGACGTAGTCGGCAAGCTTGGTATCGTCTTCGGCCAGAAGGATTTTCACGTCACGCACCTTTTTTCTGCGGCGGCGTTGGACTGCCGTCTTTCCGAACCCAGTCTAAGGCCAAAGCCGCCGCGAACTCCACTTACGAATTTGTAAAACTCAGCGGCGCCGCCGCGTTCGAGGCATGGTTTTTCATACTTGTTTGGCGACAGCAGCCTTTTTACGCTGCGGGTGTATTTGAATGCGTTCCCGTGGTTCCGCGATGCGGAGTTGATGAGAGATTTGATGACGGTACCTTCGCAAACAATGAAGGACGTGCCCCACCCCGGTCCCGGGCATGGCGATGGTCTGGCCGCACCGCTTGCGACGGGCTTGCAGGCCTTGCGTCACAAGAACCCGTATATGGCGGCGGGCCTGATCCTGTCGCTGATGCTGGGGCACAAGCCTTTTGCCGACCGCAGTTTCGGTGGCATGTCGCGGCTGATCGCGGGGCATGTGAACCGGGGGCATTACCGCATCATTTTTCGCGATGGGCAACCAAAGGGTTTCGTCGGATGGGCGCTGACCACCCCGGACGCAGCGCTGGCATGGCGCGACGGGGATGGCAGCACGGTGGGCGACGGACGCCACGGCGAAGGGGCCGTGGTGAATTTCTGGGTCTCGGACGGGCCCGACATGAGCAGCTATATCCTGCGCGTCTTGCGCAGCGAACTTTCGCAAACACGCCTCGTGACCGCGCGGCGTATCTATTCCGATGGCCGGATCCGTCCCGTGACGATCGTCAACCGGCGCGTCGACACGATGATTGATTAAAGGAGCCAGACCATGGCCGTTCTTACATCCACCCACGCCCTGTTCGGCCTGAACATGGCCAGCGGCGACCAGTTCTTTTTCGACCAGTACGATCCGCTGGCATATACGCCAAACGACTATTCCTGGTTGTCGCCGGACGGGTCTGACGTCTATGTGACCGGCACGTCGATCACGCGCAACGCCAGCGACATTCCGATCAGCGGCACGATCACGCATGTCTATATCGACATCGGCAACAGCGGCGGGTTTGCCGACTATGAAATCGGCGGGTTTTCCGGCCACCTGCCGACAATGATCAATGGCTCTGATTTCCTGAGCGAAGTGTTCGATGGCAATGACACGCTGAACGGCAGCGGGTTCGACGACACGCTCAAGGGTATCGCGGGCGACGACACGTTGTTCGGCTATGACGGTCACGACATCCTATTGGGGGACTATGCCACCCCGGGCTTCACCGATGGCAACGACGTGCTGTACGGCGGCGCGGGCAACGATTCGCTTTATGGCAACGGCGGCAACGATGACCTGCAAGGCGGCACCGGCGCGAACCACCTGTTCGGCGGCTCCGGCGACGATAACATCGTCAGCAGCGGGTCGGACAACGTGGATGCCGGTGCGGGCAATGATGCTGTCTTTGTATCGAACAGTATCGTCGGCGACGACACGTTTAACGGTGGAACCGGCTTAGACAATTTCGACCTCAGTGCAATCAGCAACATGGGCCGCGAAATCGACCTGTTGAACGAACGCTGGGAACTGTTCGATGGGAGTGCCACCTTCAGTGCGCTTATCGGGTTCGAAACGGTCTATGGCGGCTCCGGTGACGAAACCATTCGCGGGTCGAATGTGGACAACCTGCTCGTTGGCAATAACGGATCGGATGAGATCTATGGCAACGATGGCAACGACCTGCTGTTTGGCGGAACCGACGACTCTGCCGACACGATCCGCGGCGGTGCCGGCAACGATACCATCTACGGCGAAGACGGGAACGACTACCTTGCCGGGGATTCAGGAAAGGATTCGATATTTGGCCAGTTTGGCGACGACTCGCTGTTCGGAAATACCGGCGATGACGTGCTCTATGGTGGTCTCGGCAATGACTCGATGGTCGGAAACGGGGACAACGACCAGTTCGTCCTGCAAAACTTCTTCTTTGCAGCAGACGCAGACACGATCAGAGGGGGGGCCGGGACCGATAGCCTCGTCTTTGACGGCACAGGCATCTATAACCTGAGGAACTTGGACCTTCTCGACCTGGAGGGTCTGAGATTTCTCGGCGGGACCGGGGACTTCGTCGTCACTTTTGACGCGGATTCCTGGAACGATGGCTTCGGTGCACATTGGGGGCCTACACTTACCTTTTCGGCGACCGCGGCGTCGCATCGCATCAATATCGAGATGGATGTCGACGACAGCCTCGATCTGTCGCCCTGGACCGCCTTTGGCTACGACGCTCTGCATGACTGGTTCGACATCACCGGCGATGGCAGCGCAGAGACCTTTGTTTCCTCGTTCCTGCGCGACCGTGTTTCCGGCAACGACGGCGACGACGTGTTTATTCTGAATGGCGAGAGCTATGCGGAGGACACGATTGACGGCGGTAACGACACCGACACGCTTGTGGTGCAACTGTCGACGGACATGTCGCATGCCAATGCCCAGATCCTGTCGATCGAGCGGGTGATCTTTGACACCACGGTCAGCGCAGGCGTGCGCCGGCTGACCCTGCATGCCGACGACCTGGACAACGATCAGGGCGCAGGCACCGAAATCTCGGCAGGGCTCGAGGTGATCGACCTGGACCAGACGCGCAAGGACGTGATCATGGTCCAGATGGAAAACATTCCGGCCCTCGACCTGTCGACCTGGACCTTCACCGACTGGGACGGTGCGGACGAAGACAAAATCGAGATCGTCGGCTATGACATCAGCGAAAACATCGTCGGCACCACGCAGGCCGACCATATCTGGGGCAATGACGGCGACGACACGCTGAATGGGTACACCGGCAACGACACGATCAACGGCGGGATCGGCGCGGACCTGATCATCGGCGGATACGGCAACGACAACCTCTATGGCTTCGACGGCAACGATACCCTGACCGGAGAGATAGGCGACGACTCCCTGAACGGTCAGAACGGCGACGATTCCCTTGACGGCGGTCAGGGCAATGACACGCTTTTGGGGTCTGGCGGCAACGATGTCCTGCTTGGCGGGTTCAACAACGACTCTCTGTCGGGTGGCGAAGGCGACGACACGCTGTTCGGCGACCACGACAACGACACTCTGAACGGCGGTGCCGGGCGCGACACGTATTTGTTCGACCCGCAACAACACAGCGATGACCAGATCATCGGCTTCGAAAACGGGCGCGACAGGATCGTGGTCGATTTCGACGGCTGGTTCCCGACCGTCGAGCGCAACAACGGCAATGCCGTGCTGGACTTTGGGCCGCAAACGGTTGAATTGCTTGGCCAGAATCCGAACATGGTCAGCAGCGACGACATCTACTACGAATTTGCAGAGTTCGGAAAAGACAATATCGGCGTCGTGCCGTCGATCATCACGCTTCAGCGGGACTACGTCGATCCGGTGATTTTCGTGCAAACCGTCACCTCGAACGACGCGGGCCCGGTGATTGTCAGGATCACCGACATCCAGCCCGGGCAGTTCACGGTGATGTTGCAGGAACCCAACGCCGACGACGGGGTACACAGCCCCGAGGATATCTCTTACGCGGTGTTCGAGGCTGGAACCTGGGAACTGGCAAACGGCGCACGCCTGGAAGTCGGAAACTTCGACAGTAGCAACCTGAGCGGTGCCGGTTTCGAACAGGTCGATTTCACCGACAGCCTGTTCGACGCGGCCCCTGCGGTGCTGAGCCAGGTCCAGACCAACAACGGCGCCGACTGGGTCATGACCCGGCAGAAGAACGCCAGCGCCACGGGCGTGGAAATCGTGATGCAGGAAGAAGAGGCCCTGAATTCCGGCAGCCACGCGCAGGAAACCATCGGCTGGCTTGCGATCGAGACCGGAACGCATGAATGGAATGGCAAGCAACTCGTTGCCGGGTCCACCGGCCAAACCATCACGCAGGACGGTGCTTTTCAAAACTTCGAGCGCGCCTTCGACGCGGGTCCCGCGCCTGTCACGCTTGCCAATCTGTCCACCTTTGTCGGCTCGGATCCGGCCATTGCCCGGATCACTGCGACAGACACAACCGATTTCTATGTGATCGCCAACGAAGACACCTCACGCGACGCAGAAATTACCCATATCGCCGAAGCCGTATCCTTTCTGGCCGCCGAAGAAGGGATGATCTCGGCCCGGCGCGCCAGCCCCGTGATCGCCGAATATGGCGTTGCGCAAGTCAACCAGAACGCGGTTTCGGTGACCCTGCAGAACGACTTTTTCAATCCGGTGGTCGTTGCCAGCACGATGTCCGACAATGGCCCTGTACCAGTGGCAATCCGGGTTGAGTCGATCACCAGCGACAGCTTTACGTTCCGTTTGCAGGAAACCGCGAACGAGGACGGCGTGCATTCGTTTGAAGACGTCGCGTGGATGGTCGTCGAAGCAGGCAGTTGGCAATTGGCAGACGGGACCCGGCTGGAAGCGGGGACGCTTGAAAGCGCCCTGCTCAGCACTGGCGGCACTGAACATGTCAGCTTCAGCCACGGCGGGTTCCAGACCACGCCAACGATCCTGAGCCAGGTTCAGACCGACAACGGCGCTGATTGGGTCATCACCCGGCAAGATACCTCTGATGCGTCCGGCTTCTTTGTGACCATGCAGGAAGAGGAAGCCAGGAACGCGGGCTCACATGCGGCGGAAATCCTGGGATGGGTTGCCTTCGAACAAGCACAGGGCACGGCCGGCAACGATGTCTATGAAGCGTCGAGAACGGCCAACACGGTGACCGATGCCAGCCAAGAAATCGCGTTCTCCAACACGTTTGGTTCTGCCCCCGTTCTGTTGACGCAACTGTCCACCCTGAACGGCAGCGACCCGACCAGCGCACGGGTCACCGCCGTTGACAGCGGTACGTTCGAGGTCTTCGCGCAAGAAGAAACGAGCCTTGACGTCGAAACCGGGCACATCGATGAAACGGTTGATTTCCTGGCGCTTTCCGGTGATGGCCAGCTTATCGGCGAACGTTATACCCCAGCTATTGCCGAGATCGGCACGGTCAACATGGCGCACACCGACACCGTGGTCACCTTTGACCGGGTCTATGACAACCCTGTCGTCTTTGCGCTGCCACCGTCCGACAATGGTCCCGCCCCGGCAGCCGTGCGGCTCAAGTCGGTCACGTCGACTGGCTTCACTGCCTTCATCCAGGAGCCGTCAAACGAAGACGCGATTCATTCAACGGAAACCGTCAGCTACATGGTGATCGAAGCCGGAAACTGGCAGTTGTCCGACGGCACCCAGCTTTCGGTTGGCACCGTTGACAGCGCGCGGCTGTCGACCGCCGGGTTCGAAGGCGTGGTTTTCCCCAACGAATTCGACACAACGCCCGCAGTTTTCAGCCAGGTCCAGACCAACAACGGCACCGATTGGGTGGTCACGCGGCAGGACAGCGTGGACACCGATGGATTTTCGCTGACCATGCAAGAGGAAGAAGCCAACAACGCTGGCACACATGCCACCGAAACCATCGGCTGGTTCGCCATCGAAACCGGTATTGGAAGTTGGGACGGCAACCTTTTCGAGGCGATGGTGACCGACACCAGCGTGACCGACGCCTATGACACGTTTCAGTTCTCCAAGGGCTTTGCAAACACCCCCAACCTGCTGGCGAGCCTGACCAGTTTCGAGGGTGCTGACGCGGCCAGCTTGCGCTATCGCAACCTGACTGCCGATGGGGTTGATCTGCGCGTGATGGAAGACACCTCCTCCGATGCCGAGGTCGTGCATTCTGCAGAGATGGCCAGTCTCTTTGCCATCGACGGCGACGGCCTGCTGACCGGCACCGCCTGGGACGTGATGTAGCCCCGCGCGCCCGGGCATCGCCCGGGCCCCGTCACCCGGGATGGGTGGGCGCGAACGTGTCCAGCGGCAGGTCTCTGACCTTGCACAGCAGGTCAATGAACCCTGCAACCTGATGGGCACAGGTGGCCCGCCCCTTTTCCGCAGTGGCCACCGACGCATTGCCTACGGTCCCGAGCGGGTTCAGGTCGGACGAGACCCAGCCATAGGAAATCGGTCCGATGGGGGAAATCGGCGCACCCTCTGCGGTCGAGCGGAAATCCTGCGCGGCTGTCATGTCGACGCTTTCGGGACTGAAATTCAGCATCAACGAGGTTTCCACGTCGCCGCCATGTATCCCAAAGGCGCGTTCGTGGTCGGAGTACATCCCCTCGGGGTGGCCAAAATTGCCCCATTGGCATTTCACCGCCAGCATCCCCGCCCGCACCCTCAATTCCCGCGACAGAACCGAGATCAGGTCAAGGTTGCCGCCGTGGCTGTTGACGATCACCAGCTTGCGCAGACCCGCCCGCGCCACCGAAAGCCCGATCTCGGTCCAGGCCCGCAGCGCGTTTTCCGCGCTCAGCGTCAGCGTGCCCGGCGCGTGGATATGTTCGTTCGACTTGCCCACCGCCTGCACCGGCAGGATCAGGATGTTCAGCGCGTCGGGACAGGTGGCACGCAGCTCGGCCAACATGCCTTCGGCGATCATCGTGTCGGTGCCCGTGGGCAGGTGTGGCCCATGCTGTTCGATGGCTGCCGTCGGCAGGATGGCGATGGTGGTCGCCGGGTTCATGTCGGAAAATTCCGTGGTGCGGTACTGCGCCCAGTCCAGCCGTCTCATGCGGTTTCCTTCGGGGTATAGGTCGCGTCAAGCCGCGACCGCAGGTAATCGGCCCCGGTGATCGCGGGGTATTTCGCCGCCCCCGTACCGGGCAACGCGGTAATCACGCTGTCGGGGTTCGGATCAAGGAAAAAGGCAATCGACCGGCGCACGCGCTGCGGCGCCAGCACCCGGTGCGGGGTCGACACATAGGTGTCGTTCGACCACCGCATCAGGCAATCGCCGATATTGACGACATAGGCGCCGGGCACATGTGGCACGTCCATCCAGTCGCCCCCGCGCGGCTTGACCTGCAATCCGGCCACGCCGTCGGTCATCAGCAGCGTGATCGAGCCGTAGTCGGTATGCGCCCCCGCTCCGATCCCCGGTTCCGTCGCTGCCGGGTAACGCAGCACGCGCAGCGTTGCCATCGGTTCGGTGAAATGCGGGGCGAAAAAGCCGGCGGGCAAGCCGAGTTCCTCTTCGAACGCGCTGTGCAGGGCCACGCCCAGATCCAGCGCGGCGGTGTAATAGGCCAGCATCGTGTCACGAAACCCCGGCAGGTCCGGCCAGACGTTGACGCCGCGAAACATTTCCCCGGCGATCACGCGCGGATCGTCGGCGGGCAGGTCGAACCCGACGTTGAACGCCTCTTTCCGGTCCATGACCCCGCTGGACTCGTCCAGCGCCTCTGACCCTTGGGCCGCCCAGCCGCGATTGTGCGGGTTGTTGCGGATATCGAGCGGGGCCTTTTCCGCGTCGGGCAAGGCAAAGAACGCATCGGCCTGCGCGAAGACATCGGCGATCAGCCCGTCGGCGATGCCATGGCCCGAGATCAGGAAAAACCCGGTGTCGCGGCAGGCGTGGCCCAGATCGGCGACAAAACCTGCGCGGTCGGTACCGCTGGCATAGCGTTGCCAGTCGAGAACGGGGATCATGTCTGCACCTCTCTGTCCACCGGCACGGGGGTCGGCGCCTTGGCGGCGCACAGCCGGTCGACCTTTTGCGCCACCTTGCGCAGGTGCGCAGCGCGGCTTTCAGCGGTGGAACTGTCCATCAGGTAGTGCGCGGCAAAGGCCTTGCGTGCCCGCGGCGCCAGCAACAGCCCGACCCCGCGCATCAGCGTGCGCTTGCCCGGCGCGCCGACAAGGAAGGTCAGCCAACGGCTGGCCCCGCAGGTGGTGAACACCCCCAGCCTTGTGATGTGAGTCAGGCCCGGGCGGATGGTTTCGCCCTCGGCCTTGGGCATCAGAAAGGCCACCTCGGGCACCATGGCACGGTCCAGCCAGCCCTTCAGCATCGCCGGCAGCCCATACCACCAGGTAGGGTAGACAAAGATCAGCGTGTCGCACCACAGCAGGTCCTCGCAATCCTGCATGACAGGCACGCGGTTCAGGCTGGCGTCTTCGTAGTCGCGGTGTTCCTGCGCGCCCATCGCCGGATCGAACCCCAACGCATAAAGGTCGCGAAACCGGATCTCGGCCCCGGCGGCGCGCAACCGCTCCAGCACCACGTCGCGCACGGCGGCGGTAAAGCTTTCCGGACGGGGGTGGCAATAGATCACAAGCGCACGCATGTCAGAACCTTTCCATCTCGGCCTTGACCCGCGCAAGGTGCGTGGCACGCTGCGCGTCGGTGGCCCGGTTCAGATCGTAAAGCGCAAGATAGCGCATCTTGTCCGGGCGACAGACGTGCCAGACCGCGCGCGTCACCGTCTTGCGCGGCGGATCGCCCACCAAGAGCGCCCGAAGCCGGTTGCCGCCATAGGTGGTGCAGGCCGCCAGCTTGCGGATGTGGGTCAGGTTCGGTTTCACCTTGCCATCCACCAGCTTGAAACTGACACCGGGCAGGAATACCCGGTCAAGGAAGCCCTTGAGGATCGCCGGGTAACCGAAATTCCACACCGGGAACACCATCACCAGCGCATCCGCCGCCATCAGCCGATCGACATAGGGTTTCACCGGGCCGATATTGTCGGGCGCGTCGTGGTAGCCACGCCGCTCTGCCTCGGTCAGGACCGGCTGGAACCCTTCGGCGTTCAGGTCGCAGTCGTCGACCTCCCACCCCTTGGCGGTCAGCGTGTCGACCACGACCCGGTGCACGGCGGCGTTGAAGCTTTCCGGACAGGGGTGCGCGAAAAGCACCAGGACTCGGCTCATTCCGTCGCCTCTGGTTTCGGCGTGATCCCGGCGTAGTGGTAAATCCTGTCGTATGTCCAATCGGGCACGTCCCAGGCGATCATCTTGCCGGGGTTCAACAGGCCCTTCGGGTCCGCCTCGCGCTTGAAATTCAGCTGGCGCGCGTCGGTCGATTGCCGGCCGCCCTCTTCCAGCGTGTAGCGGTGCGGGTTGAAGATCATGCAGCCCATCTCTTCGTGAAGGCGCACGATTTCCTCCAGCCGTTCGTCGCTGGTGTATTTCACGATGGGCAGGCCCGCGAACATGACCTTGCCGTTTTCGCGCATGACTTCAAGGTGTTGCAGAACCTCGGCGCCGAATTCGGCGCGCACCTTCTCGACCAGTTCGAAATGATCGGGAAAGCTGTATCGCACCTGAAGATAGGTCACCGTGGGATCGAATTTCAGCGCCCTGAGCGTGGTGTGGTTCCAGGCGAATTCATACAGCGGGCCCGCGTCGCGCGGCCAGTCGTGATCGTCCGACCGATAGAGCAGCGACATGCCGGGATAGCGGGCGGCGAAGACGGCAAAGGCGTCCATCGCCTGCGGCGCGATCATCAGCCCGACCAGCGTGTCGTCGGGCTCTACATGCGCCTTGACCCGCTGGAAATAACTATGGCCAATCGGTGCCTCGTAGACCGAGGCGAGCTTGATCAGGATGCCGTCCTGGTTGGCCAGGTCGGCGGCGAATTGCATCGCCTCGACGAAATCCTTGCCGCGCATGAACACGCCCACCCAGTCAAAGGCCGGCGCGGTGGGCAGTTCGACTTCGGTGATGATGCCGTTGGTGCCGTAGGCGTGGCTGACGCGGGGCAGTTCGTCGCCGCGGAAGTCCAGCACGCGGGGCTCTGCCTCCATCGTGACGACGCGCAGACGGATGATATTGCCCAGGTCGCGCAACGCGCCCCAGCGCACCGACCCGACGCCGCCAGAGCCACCGGCGATGAACCCGCCGACCGTCGCCATGGCATAGGTCGAGGGCACCATGCGCAGTTCCTGCCCCGCAGTTGCCCGGATCTCGTCATCGAGATCCTTCATGATGCAGCCGGGTTCCGCGATCACGCCCCCGGGGTAGACCGATTTCACCTTGTTGAAATTCTTCATGTGGATGACGCAGCCGCCCGACATCGGCATGGACTGCCCGTAATTGCCGGTCCCGGCCCCGCGCACGGTGACCGGGACGTCATGGGCATAGCAGGTTTTCAGGATCTCGATCACCTCGGCCTCGGACGCGGGGTTGACGACGAAATCGGCAATCAGGTGATCCATCCGGTCCTTCAGGATCGGCGAATACCAGAAGAAATCGCGGCTTTTCGACCGGATCGTGGCGGGGTTTTCGTCCATTTCGAGATGCGAAAGGGCGGCTTTGGCGGCGGCGACATTTGGGTTCATGGGTCAGCTCATCAAGGGGTCGAGTTCGGAAAAATCGGGCAGCGTGCGGTCGATCTGTTGACCACCCCGGATCACGATGCGATCCGATTGCGGGCGGGCGAACAGTTCGGTCCAGCTGCGGGCGCGGCAGATCACCAGATCGGCGGGCGCACCGGGGGCCAGCGACGGCAGGTCAAAGCCGCAGGCTTTTGCCGGGTTGGTCAGGAAGGCCCGGGGCCAGTCGGTGGCGGAATGGTCCAGGTGGGCGATGCGGGTCGCTTCGCGCATCACCTCGATCATATCAAGGTCCCCGTAGGCATAGAACGGGTCGCGGGTGTTGTCGGACGCAAAGCTGACGTTGATCCCGCGCGCGCGCATCTCATGCACCAGGGTCACGCCCCGCATCCGCGGCGTGCGCCCGGCGTGGCGGTCTTGCAGGTACATGTTGCACATCGGCAGGCTGACCACGTTGATCCCGGCCCTGGCCACAAGGTCCAGCGTGCGCATCGCCTCGGCCTCGTCCTGGGCGGAGAGCGAACAGCAATGGCCCACGGTCAGCGGTGCGTCGAACCCGGTTTCCAGCACGATTTCCGCGATGGTGCGCAGCGTGTCGACGGACGGATCCAGCGTTTCGTCGACATGCATGTCGGTCTGCAACCCGTGCTGGCTCGCGATGTCGAAAAAGGTCAACAGGTGGTCCCGCAGGTTCGGCACCGGATAGGTGACCGTGCCCAGCACCCCGCCGCTTTCGGCGACGATCCGCGCGGTGTTGGGGAAAAACGTGTCCGTCCCGACATTGTCGATGGCAACCAGGCAGGACCCCTGCAAGGCAATCCGCCCGGCCCACTCTGCCCGCAATTCGCGGAACACCGGAAAGCTGATCGCATCCTGCGGCGGCAGGCTGTCAAGATGGGTGCGGATCGCACTGGTGCCATGGGCATAGGCGGTGCGCAGCGCGAAATCCATCCGCGCGCGCACGTCTTCGGCCGACCAGTTGGCCATGCGGTCGGCGCCGACGGTGGCCAGCGCCCCGGGGAAGGTGCCATCGGGGTTGGGCGCCCGCGCCCAGATGTGGCCCTTATCCAGATGGGTGTGCATGTCGGTGAAGGTGGGCAGGATAATCGCCCCGCCCATGTCCACCACCCTGCCTTCGGGCCCGTCGGTGATCAGCCCGCCGTCCAGCGTCAGGTCCACTGCGATCAGATCGCCGTCCTGCACCAACAGGCAGGCGGGCGTTTTCAGGTTGCGAAGGGTTACGCGGCCGCTGGGCAGAGCGCGAAAATCCATCAAACCTCCCGTTTCAATGCGCTTTCGTGCCACTTGCGCAGCAGCAGGTGGCTGAGGATGGACAGGCTCATGAAGATGACCACCCCGGCCCCCGCGATCAGCAGCAGCGCCGCGAACATGCGCGGGATGTTCAGCCGGTAACCGGCTTCCAGAATGGTGAAGGCAAGCCCCGAGCCGACACCACCTGTGCCTGCAACGTATTCCGCCACGACCGACCCGATCAGGGCAAGCCCGCCGGCAATGCGCAGCCCGCCCAGGAAATACGGCAAGGCCGACGGCAGTTGCAGGAACCGCAGCCGCTGCCAGCGCGTCGCGCCGTAGATCTTGAACAGGTCGCGCAGGTTGTGATCGGCCGAATTCAGCCCCAGCGTGGTGTTCGACAGGATCGGGAAGAACGCCACGATCCAGGCGCAGATCAGCAGACCGGCGGTCTTGCTGTCGACATAGATGAAGATCAACGGCGCGATCGACACGATGGGCGTCACCTGCAGGATCACCGCGTAGGGGTAGAACGACATCTCGATGAATTTCGACTGGGTGAACAGCACCGCCAGCCCCACCCCGCCCAGCACCGCGACGCCAAGCGCCAGGACGGTGGTCTGCAGCGTGATCAGCAGGGCGTTGAACAGCAGCACCCAGTCCTTGATCAGGGTCTGCGCCACCAGGCCGGGGCGCGGCAACAGGTAATGCGGGATGTTGTTGACCACGCAGATCCGGTCCCAGGCATAGATCGTCAGCGCCACCACGATCAGCGGCAGCAGCCAGCGCCCGATCCGTTCGTTGCGGCGCGCCCGTGCGCGGGCGGCCTCTTCCTCGTCCATCACCAGGTCTTCGGCGGTGACCTGCGCCTCGGTGTCGGTGCTCATGCGTGTTCTCCCATCGCGGCATGCAGGGCTTCGGTCGCCTGGCTGCAATACCGCGCATATTCGGGGGTGGTGCGGAAATCGTCGGTCCGGGGATAGGCCGCATCCACCGTCAGTTCACGGATCACGCGGCCCGGACGCGCGGCCATGACGACGATGCGGTTTGACAGGAACACGCTTTCGAACACCGAATGGGTGACGAAAACGATGGTCGCGCCGGTCTTGGCCCGCAGCTGCAGCAGGTCGTCGTTCAGCTTGTGCCGGGTGATTTCATCCAGCGCGGCAAAGGGTTCGTCCATCAGGATCAGGCGCGGATGGGTGGCGATGGCGCGGGCGATCGACACCCGCATCTTCATCCCGCCCGACAATTCGCGCGGATAGGCGTTCAGGAAATTCTCCAGCCCCACCAGCGACAGCGCCTCGCGGATGTCGTCCTTGACCGCGTTATAGCTTTTCCCGCGCAGGCGCAGCGGCAGCCAGACGTTCTGCGCCACCGTGGCCCAGGGCATCAGCGTGGGTTCCTGGAACACCACGCCCAGGTCGCCCGCCCCCTGCCCGCCATGCCAGGCGATCCGGCCCGAGGTGGCGTGGCTGAGCCCGGCAATCAGGCGCAGCGCGGTGGACTTGCCACAGCCCGACGGGCCCAGCAACGACACGAAATCGCCGCGCCGGATGTCCAGCGACATGCCTTTCAGCGCCATCAGGTTGCCATTGAAGACCTTGGTCACGTTCTGCAGCGACAGAACCGTGTCCGAACCGGTCTGCGCGGCGGAAGGATCCGCCGCGCCCGTTTCTTGCGTCGTCACAAGGGTTACTCGCCCAGCAGCTTCTTCTTGACCGGGATCGCCGCGCCGGTGTTGGCGTAATCCAGCGAATAGACCTTGGACAGGTCCAGCCCCGCGGCCACGACACCGGCGGCGACCATCTTGTCATAGAAGCTGGTGATCGTTGCCTCGGTCATGGCGCCGATGCCGTATTCCAGCGCGTCGCCGCTGTCGACGATGCCATAGTCGCGCATCATCACGATGGAATAGTCGATCTGCTCCTGGCTCATTTCCGGGTTCTGTTCGCGGATCAGCGCGTTGCCCAGGGTCGGATCGCCGTAAAGGTAGTTCGCCCAACCGATGGCAGAGCCTTCGACAAAGCACTTCACCACCTCGGGCTTGGTGTCCAGCGTGTCCTGCATGACCTCGACCAGCGTGGCATAGGTGTTGAAGCCCTCGTCCGCGATCACCCAGATATCGGGTTTGAAGCCGCCTTCCCGCTCGATCGCGAAGGGTTCCGAGGTGATATAGCCCTGCTGGCCCGAATCCGGGTCGGCGATGAACGGGCCGGGGTTGAAGGTATAGGGCACGCGCGCTTCGGGTTTGAAGCCGAATTCGGTGATCATCCACTGGTAGTAGGATTGATAGCCATTATCGCCGATGAACAGCTTCGGCAGCGTTGTCAGTTCTTCGAAGCTGGCCACCTTGCCGGGATGGGTCAGAATGACCTGCGGTTCCTTCTGGAAATGCGCCGCCACGACCTTCAACGGGATGCCCTGTTCGACCGCGTTGAACGGCAACAGCAGATTGCCCGACATGTTGAAATCAAGCTTGCCGGCCATCAGCAGGGCGCGGTTGTTCACTTGCGGGCCGCCGGGAACGATGGTCACCTTCAGGCCACAGGCCTCGTATGTGCCGTCGGCGGCGGCCTGATAATAGCCGCCATGTTCGGCTTCGGGCACCCAGTTGGTACCAAAGCTCACCTCTTCCAGCGCAAGCGCGGGAGAGGCGGCAAGAAAGACAGATGCAGTCAGTACGGCGCGGTTCATGAATGGGCTCCCCATGGGTCATCAGATGACCAAACGGTAAAAACCCAAACTGAACCTGCGCGCGATTCGACGCTGCGGCGGGTCTGGCAAAGGCTGAATGCCCGTTTTTTCGCCATTAATTCCGGCATTCGCCCAATCCTGCGCCAACAAAATCGTGCGCCCGGGAAAGCCCTTGGCCCGATGCCCGGGCGCGGCCAAGATCGTGCAAAGCCCGTTTGCCAGCCACCAAACCCCGGAAAGTCAAACAAATGCGCAGCCTCACGCCCGCCTCGATCCGCCCGCCTTTCGCCCGTTATGCACACGGGATCGAAGCGCCCGCCGGGGCGCGGCTGGTGGTGACCTCGGGGCAGTTGGGGATCACGCCCGACGATCAAATCCCAGACGACCCGCAAGACCAGGCGGCAATCTGCTTTGGCAATATCACCGCCATCCTGGCAGAGGCCGGGATGGGCCCCGCCGACGTGATCCGCATCAACGCCTTCGTCACCGACCGGGCGCATATGGCAGGTTACATGGCCGCCCGCGATGCCTGGCTGGCCGATGTGGCGCAGCCGCCCGCCTCGACGCTGGTGATCGTGTCGGGGTTCACCCGGCCCGAATTCAAAGTCGAGGTCGAAGTGACCGCCGCCGCGGTCTGACCAGCGATGCCGGACCGTGACCTGACCCGCGTCATCGCCCTGACCCCCGATGGCCCCGGCGCGCGGATCCGGCGGATCGCCGCCAATCCGGACGGGTCTGCCCGGAACTTGTACGGTCTGGACGGGGATTTCACCGCCGGGCCAGTGACACGGGTCTTTGCCACCACACCCGACGATATCCCGCCGGCCCGCCCCCCTGCCCGGCGTCTGCGCGTTTTCCATGTCAACGACATGCACACTCATATCTGCGATCTGGCGGGCGACGCGCCCCCGGTGCAGCGGCTGGCGCAGATGGTCGAACGTGTCAACGCCGCCCGCAGCGCGGCCGCCCCGGACGAAGCCGTGCTGTTCCTGTCGGCGGGCGACGATCACACCGGCACCGTACTGGACGAACTGGTCGGCTGGACCGCAAGCGACTTCACGCTCGACCCCGGCTATCGCGCGCTGTCGGCCGCCGGGCTGGACGTGGCGGCCATCGGCAACCACGAATTCGACCGCGGGGCTGCGCAACTGACGCTGGGGCTGCGCGACGCGGCCTTTCCGCTGCTCAGCGCCAATGTGCATTCCTCGGCGCACCTGATCCCCGGCCAGCACTATTTCCCGGCCCTGATCGCAGAGGTGAACGGGCTGCGCGTCGGCATCATCGGGCTGACCACGCGGGTGGAAACCCGGGTCGGCCAGGCATCGGACCCGACGTTGCAGGTGGCCAGCCCGGTTGCCGCGCTGACCAACATCCTGCCGCTGGTCGACCAACTGGCGGATGTGGTGATCGTCCTGTCGCATTGCGGCTATGGCGATGGCAGCCACCTGTCGGGCAAGGCCGCCGTCGCCCGCGATATCGGAGAGGCCGATTTTGCCCTGGCCGAAACGGCGGGCCGGCTGGCCAGCAAACCCACCGTCATCATCGGCGCCCACACCCATACCCGGCTGAACGAACACGGGCTGGACCCGCAGAACATCCGCCACGGCATCCCGATCACGCAGGCCGAGGCCAACGGCAAGTTCCTGGGCGAGATCGGCATCGACACGGCGACCGGCCGCATCACCGCGCGCCTGCACGCCATCCCGGACGATCCGACGCTGGGCGACAAGACCTTTGCAGACACCCACATCGCCCCGATCATCGCCCAGGTGACCCGCCGGATGCAGGACGTGATCGGCACCGCGGTCGGACAGGACCTGACATGGCAGGCCAACCGCCGCGACCGCTATTGCCGGGAATGCGCGCTGGCCAATTTCATGAACGACGCGCTGGTGTCCGAACTTGCCGCCTGCGACGAGAACAGGGCCGAGCTTGCCTTTCTGAACGGTGGCAGCATCCTGTCGGGTCTATCGCCCGGCCCGGTCAGTTTTGGCCAGTGGTTCGACGTGATGCCCTATTCCGACGAGGTCTTCATCGTCGAGGCCAGCGGCGCAGACCTGTACGCAATCCTGCAATCGAACGCGCGACGCCTGCTGCGCGCCGAGGAAATCGGCCAGACCGACCTTGGCGGTTTTGTCGCGCGCGGGTTCCTGCACACGTCAGGCGCGCTGCGCTATCGCATCGCCCCGGGGGCTACGGCGGCAGAGGCGCGGGCGACCGATATCACCTTGTTCGGCCAACCGATCGCGGTGCAGCTGGACCGGCGGCTCCCCATCGCCATGACGACCTATCTTGCGCTGGGCAGTTTCGGCGAACGCTGGACCGGCGATCCCCTGTCGGGCGGCATTCCCGGCGATCTTCCCGGATACGACCTGCGGAAACTGCCGCGACGGAACACCGGGCTGATTTATCGCAACCTGCTGGTGGACCACATCCGCAGACATGGCCGGATCGCCGCGCGATGCGACGGCAGGCTGACACTCGACGGCTAGGTCAGGCCGGATCGGGCAAAGTCAGCGCTTCCCAGCCCTCGCCCATGGCGACAACGCAGGACCGACCGTTGGCATAGCTTTGCACCATCGTCCAGTCGCCGGTGCGCGGCACGATCCAGACCTCCAACACCGAATCCGGCCCGCGCATGCCGCGCCCCTGCAATTCCGCCCCCATGCGCATCTGCAACTGGCTTTTGATCCGGTCATGTGCATCGCAATAGACGTCCGAGATGTCCGCGACGGCGGGACCTGTGGCCAAAGCAGCGGAAAAACAGAGGGCAGGAAACGCTTTCATGGGGTCAGAGTAGCGCAGATTCGCCCGCCTGTAACACTTTTATGACATTTCGGATAAAAATGTCCCGCCACTGCCGACGCTTGCGGGCGTGCGTCCGAACCTGTCACCCAGCACAACCAACGGGCACGCGCCGAACACTGTCACAGAACCTTTGCGAAGCTGTCACCAAACAGACTCGCAACCGTCACGAAACTGATGCTCCCGGCCAATAGCACCGCCGCAGAAATCCTGGGGGTGACTGATGCTGCGCATTGAACAACTGACCAAACGTTTTGGTGACAAGAAGGCCGTTGATACGGCCACGTTCACCATCGACCAACCGGCCATGGTTGGCATCATCGGGCGGTCGGGCGCAGGCAAATCCACGCTGTTGCGGATGATCAACCGCCTGGCGGATGCGTCCGAAGGCCGGATCGTGTTCGACGGGCAGGACGTGACACAGCTCAAAGGCGCGGAAAAGCGCCAGTGGCAGTCGCGCTGCGCGATGATCTTTCAGCAATTCAATCTGGTGCCCCGCATGGACGTGGTGTCGAACGTGCTGCACGGCACGCTCAACCGCCGCTCGACCCTGGCCACCATGTTCAACCTGTTCCCGCAGGACGACATTCACAAGGCGATCGAGATCCTCGACCGTCTGGGCATCGCCGAACAGGCCCCGAAACGGGCCGAGGCGCTGTCGGGCGGCCAGCAGCAGCGCGTGGCGATTGCACGCGCCCTGATGCAGGACCCGGCGATGATTCTGGCGGACGAGCCCATCGCCAGCCTCGACCCGATGAACGCCCAGATCGTGATGGACGCCCTGCGCCGCATCCACGAAGAAGACGGGCGCATGGTTGTTGCCAACCTGCACACGCTCGACACCGCGCGGCGCTATTGCGACCGGGTGATCGGGATGCGCGATGGGTGCATCGTCTTTGACGGCACCCCCGAACAACTGACCACGGGCGTTGCCCGCGACATCTATGGCGCCGGTGCGGAATTTTCCGAAGCCGCCACCTCGACCGCCATCGAAACCCTGGACCGGACCCGGACCGCCTTCGTGCCGGCCTGATCCAGCAACCCTCCGCAAGTCTTGCGGGCCATCTTCATCGACGGAGAAACTGATGAAAAAGACCCTCGCATTCGTCCTGGCCACCACCGCTCTGGTGAGCGTGGCCCAGGCACAGGAAATCACCGAATTCCGTATCGGCATCCTTGGCGGCGAAAACGCCCAGGACCGTCTGAACAGCTACCAGTGCCTGGCCGACTATACCAAGGAAGCCCTGGGCCTAGAGGTGAAGCTGTTCGCCCCCGCCGACTATAACGGCGTGATCCAGGGCCTGCTGGGCGGCACGCTCGACATGGCCTGGCTGGGCGCGTCGTCCTATGCCGCCACCTATCTGCAAGACCCCGAGGCCGTCGTGCCGGTGCTGGTCAAGCAGAACATGGACGGCTCGATCGGCTATCACTCGATCGGTTTTGCCCGCAAGGACAGCGGCATCACCGCGCTGTCGGACGTCAAGGGCAAGGTGTTCGGCTTCGGCGACCCGAACTCGACCTCGGGCTACCTGATCCCGTCGATCGAGATCCCGGCGCTGACCGGCCATTCGATGGAGTCGGGCGACTATTTCGGCGAGGTCAAGTTCACCGGCGGCCACGAACAGACCATCGTCGCGGTCTACAACGGCGACATCGACGCCGGCGTGACCTGGGCCGACGGCCAGGGCAACTGGGAAGACGGCTACAACTCGGGCGCGCTGCGCAAGGCCGTCGACGCGGGCCTGATCGACATGAACGACCTGGTCGAAATCTGGAAATCCAAGGTCATCCCCGAAGGCCCCGTCGTTCTGCGCAAGGCCCTGCCGGCGGACGTTCAGGCAACCATGACCGCGCTGGTCGAAGGCCTGCATGCCAAGGATCCGGACTGCACCTATGGTGTCGCCGCAGGCGAAACCCTGGGCTTCATCCCGGTCACGCATGAAACCTATGAATCCGTGATCGGCGCCCGCAAGGCCAAGATCGGCGGCTGATCCCGCACCGAACCGCGCCCCGTCCCGACCGGAGGGGGCAAATTCTTCCGGCCGCCCTCCCGCGCCGCTCCCTCTCCCCCGTCTTGGGGGAGAGGGCCGGGGTGAGGGGGCGGCCGTCATCTGGATTTCCCTATGACCGACACCTCCCTTTCCGGCCCGCAAAGCGTGGACGCCATCCAGTCCAGCTATATGGCGCAGGTCCAGCGCCGTCGTCTTTACGGTGGCATGACCCTGCTGATTTTCGCGCTGCTGATGGTGTCGGGCTTCATGGTCGCCGACGACCGCAACGCCGGCGGGTTCTGGGACGGGCTGCACCGGATCGGCGACTATCCCGCCGATGTGCTGAGCGAGGCCTGGGAAAAGCTGTATGATCTTCCGGCGCTGGTGTTGAAATACCTGCCCGCGCTGGTCGAAACGATCAACATCGCCGCCGCCTCGACCCTGATCGGGGCCGCGGCCGGGTTGGTGCTGTCGCTGCTGTCGACGCGCGGCCTGGCGCGCTGGCCGCGCCTGATCCCGCTGTTCCGCCGGCTGATGGACGTGATGCGCGCGGTCCCGGAAATCGTCATCGCGCTGATGCTGATCTTCGTTCTGGGTGGCGGGCCGGTGCCCGCGATGATCGCGATTTCCCTGCACACGGCCGGGGCCTTGGGCAAGCTGTTTTCCGAGGTTGCCGAAAACGCCGATCTGAAACCGGTGGAGGGCCTGTCCTCGACTGGCGCGACCTGGACCCAGAAGATGTGGCTGGGCGTGCTGCCGCAAGTGGCGCCGAACTACCTCAGCTATGCGCTGCTGCGGTTCGAAATCAACATCCGCGCCTCGGCCATCCTGGGCTTCGTCGGCGCCGGGGGCCTTGGCTACGAATTGCGCAACGCCATGGCCTGGGGGCCGGGCCGGTTCGACGAGGCGGCGGCAATCTTCATCCTGCTGTTCGGCACGATCGTCCTGTTCGACCAGGTCTCCAGCCGCTATCGCAACAAGCTGACCGAAGGACACACCGCATGAGCACCGCCGAACTGAGCCTTGCCAAGTCCGGTGCCGACCGGCTGTTTTCCCGCAAGAAACGTGTGGCCTTTGCCCTGCCCGCGCTGATCCTTGTCTATTTCTTCTATATTTTCTTCGCCTTCGACATTCCCGGCCTCGCGCAACGCGCCAACTGGAACAACGCGGTCACGCTGGCGTCCGACAGCTGGTCCTACAAGGTCCATGTCACCCGCGACAACCGCTCGGGCCAGATCGCCTATGCCGTCGAGGGCGAGCGCAAGGGCGCCTACCCCGAGGGCCTGCGCCCCGATTGGGTCAGTGGCGACGCGGTGGTCTCGGTCGATCTGGGCAAGGGTCATATCGTCACCCTGCTGCCGGACAACGTGACCGAAGTCGTCGTGCCCGGCTTCGGCACCATCGACGCGCGGGTCGACGGCCGCACCGTCACCACCAACCTGGGTGACGACCTGCCGGACTGGATCAACGCCTCGTCGCGCCGGGTCGCGATCACCACGCCCGAAGGGCGCGTGACCATCACCGGCACCAAGACCGAGATCTTCAACTATTTCCCGGGGTGGGAGCTGTTCTTCTTCACCTTCGACAGCCCCTATCTTGGCCAGTCCCTGACCGCGATCCTGTTCGGGGACAGGATCGACCCGACCCGCAGCAACATCGTGGGCGCGTGGCACGATTTCTGGAACAATGCCATGTGGCGGCACAAGGACGTGGCCTGGGCGATTGGTGAAACGATCCTGATGGCGTTCCTGGGCACCATGGGCGCGGCGATGATTGCCTTGCCGCTGGCCTTCATGGCGGCGAAACGGTTTGCCCCGGTGATGGCGCTGCGCTTTGCCATGCGCCGCCTGTTCGACTTTGTCCGAGGCGTCGACGCGCTGATCTGGACCGTGGTGCTGGCCCGCGCCTTTGGCCCCGGTCCACTGACCGGCGCGCTGGCGATCCTGGTCACCGACACCGGCACCTTTGGCAAGATCTTCTCGGAAGCGCTGGAAAACGTGGATGAAAAGCAAATCGAGGGCGTCAGTTCCACCGGCGCGAAACCGTTGCAACGCTATCGGTTCGGGGTGATCCCGCAGGTGGTGCCGGTGCTGCTGTCCCAGGTGCTGTATTTCCTGGAATCCAACACCCGCAGCGCCACGATTATCGGTGCGATCACCGGCGGCGGCATCGGTCTGATGCTGACGCAGGCGATGCAGACCCAGAAGGACTGGGAAGAGGTCGCCTATTACATTATCCTCGTGATCCTGATGGTAATGATGATGGACTGGGCCTCGGGCAAACTGCGCGGTCGCCTGATCGGCAAGAAGGACGGGCAGTGATGGCTCGGCTTGGGCCAGAGGTGGTGATCGACGTCGATTGCCAGATTGTCGACAGCACCTTTGGCGCCTATTGCGCCGTCGGGCGGGGCAGCCGGATCCAGCATTCCTGCTTTGGCGACTATGCCTATTGCGACCGCAATGCCGATATCGCCAATACCAGCGTCGGCAAGTTCGCCAACATCGCCAGCGCGACCCGGATCGGGGCCACCGATCACCCGCTGGACACCGCCGCCTGCCATCACTTCCTCTATCGCTCGGACGACTATTGGGACGATGCCACGCGGGACGACGCGTTCTTTGCCCATCGCCAGTCGCGCCGGGCCTTTATCGGCAATGACACCTGGATCGGTCACGGTGCAATGATCAAGCCAGAGGTGACACTCGGGCACGGTGCGGTTGTCGCCTCGGGAGCCATCGTAACAAAGGACGTGGCTCCCTACACCATCGTTGCGGGCACCCCGGCCAAGGTGTTGCGCCTGCGGCAGCCGGCGCGGATCGCGGACCGACTGATCGCGCTGGCGTGGTGGGACTGGTCGCATGATGCGCTGCGACAGGCCCTGCCGGATTTCCGCAGCCTGAGCGCCGAGGCATTCCTGGAAAAGTACGAAGGCGTCGCGGCCGACCCTGGCGAAGAAATCTCGGCCTGAGCGCGGCGCGTGCCTAGTCCTCCAGCGTCAGGGTCAGACGGTCCCCGGCCCACCACGTCCGGCCGTATTCCACCGGCACACCATCGGGATCGACGTTCAGCGCCGTGGTCTTCAGCAACGGCGCGCCTTCCTGCACCTGCAATCGCACCGCCTGCGTCGCACTGGCCACGACGGCGGTGATCCGGGTCGAGGCGCGGGTGTAATCCGCCACCCCGGCCGACTGCAGCGCCTGGGTCACGCCCTGCCCCTTGGCCAAGGCGTCCTGCAGCCCCGGCAGGCGATCCAGCGGATAGAGCGATTCCGACAGGCCCAGCGGCTGGCCATCCGCCGTCGACAGCCCATGACTGACCAGCACCCGGTCTCCGGTGGCGATGTGCAGCACCGTCGCCTCTCCACCGGTTGCGGCCCGTACCTCAAGTCCCAACCCCTCGCGCCCCGGCAAACGCCCGGCGCGGCGCAGGTTTTCGGTGAACCGGACCCGCCGGCCAATGGGATAGTCGGTGGGTCTTGCCGCGACAAAGGCCCCCGATCCGCGCCGCGTCCGCACCACCCCGTCCGCGACCAACCCCGCCAGCGCGTGCCGCACCGTGTGGCGGTTTACGCCGAACCGGTCCGCCAGCGCCGCCTCGGTCGGCAGCTTGTCACCGGGGGCATAGCGCCCCTCGGCGAGATCCTCTTTCAGCTCCCGCGCGATGGCGGCCCAAAGCGGCGTCTTGTTACCCAAAATTCACAAATCCCGACTCGCGCCCCAAAGGCGTTTCTGACATAATGTGTATAGTTGTATAGTATCCGGAAAAGTTGTCGAGATGAAAGACACGACAGACCCGAATGAGGCCCGCAAGGCATGGATGGGCCTGATGGCCAAGGCCCCGGCAGGGCGCGTCGCCGCCCTGCTGGATGCTGCCATGGCACGCCCCGGCTTCGACTGGCTGCGCGCACCCGAAGTGGGCAGCGTCATGGTCCGGGGGCGCGCGGGGGGCACCGGCGCGCCGTTCAACCTGGGGGAAATGACCGTGACCCGCTGCGCCTTGCGGCTGATCACAGGCGAGGTCGGCCACGCCTATATCCAGGGCCGCAGCAAACCCTGCGCCGAGGCCGCGGCGCTGGTCGATGCGCTGATGCAGACCGACCACGCGGGGCGGCTGCGCGCAGCCGTGCTGGACCCGCTGCACGCCGAACAGGAAACCGCCAAGGCGACCCGCGCCGCCAAGGCCGCGGCGACCAAGGTCGATTTCTTCACCATGGTACGGGGAGAGGACTGATGCAAAACGATGCCCTCGACGGCGGCTTCGCCACACCGGCCATCGACGCCGCGCACGCCTTTCGCGCGGTGATGACCGCCATGGCACAACCGGGCACGATCACGGCCGTTTCCGGGGCAAGGCCGCCCGCCCCGCTCTCGCCCGCCGCCGGTGCCGTGCTGCTGACGCTCTGCGACGCCGAAACACCGGTGCACCTGGCCGGCGACGTCGATTGCGCAGCTGTCCGGACCTGGCTGGCCTTCCACACCGGCGCGCCGGTCGTGGGCCCCGCAGACTGCACGTTTGCGGTGGGGGACTGGGCGGCGCTGTTGCCGCTGACCGCGTATCCCGTCGGCACGCCCGAGTATCCCGACCGCTCTGCCACGCTGATCGTCGCGCTGTCAGAGCTTTCCAACACCGGCCCGATCCTGCGCGGCCCCGGCATCAAGGACAGCGCCACGCTGTCCCTGCCTGACATAACGCCGTTCCGGCAGAACGCCGCGTGCTTCCCGCTGGGGCTGGATTTCATCCTGACCTGCGGCGACAGGCTCGCCGCCCTGCCCCGCAGCACGCGGGTCACCGAAGCGGAGGACGCCTGATGTATGTCGCTGTCAAAGGTGGCGAACGCGCCATCAACAATGCCCATGCCTGGCTGGCCGAGGAACGCCGCGGCGACACCTCTGTCACCGAGCTGTCCATCGCCCAGATCCGCGAACAGCTGGCACTGGCCGTCAACCGGGTCATGGCCGAAGGGTCGTTGTTCGATCCCGACCTGGCCGCGCTGGCGATCAAGCAGGCACGCGGCGACCTGATCGAGGCGATCTTCCTGATCCGCGCCTATCGCACCACGCTGCCGCGCTTTGGTCATTCCAACCCGGTCGACACCGCCGAAATGGCCTGCGACCGGCGTATTTCAGCCACGTTCAAGGACCTTCCGGGCGGGCAGGTTCTGGGACCGACGTTCGACTATACCCACCGCCTTCTGGATTTCAAACTCGCGGCAGAGGGTGCGCCCGAGGCGGCGCCGGAACGGGACCCCACGCCCGGACCGGTGCCGCATGTCGCCGAATTCCTGAACCGCGAAGGGCTGATCGAGGACGCCCCGCGCGACGACACGCCCCCGCCCGACCTGACGCGCGAGCCGCTGTCTTTGCCCGCCGACCGTGCCTTGCGCCTGCAGGCGCTGGCCCGCGCCGACGAAGGGTTCACCCTGTCGATGGCCTATTCCACCCAGCGCGGCTATGGCCGGACGCATGCCTTCGTGGGCGAGCTGCGGATCGGAACGGTGCCGGTGGAACTGGAAATCCCCGAACTGGGCTTTGCCATCGAGATCGGCGAGATCGTGGTCACCGAATGCGAGACGGTGAACCAGTTCAAGGGCTCCAAAACCGAGCCGCCACAGTTCACCCGGGGCTATGGCCTTGTCTTTGGCCAGACCGAACGCAAAGCGATCTCGATGTCGCTGGTCGACCGCGCGCTGCGCTGGGAGGAGTTGGGCGAGGAATTCACCGGTGCCCCGGCCCAGGACGCGGAATTCGTCCTTTACCACGCCGACAACATCCAGGCGACGGGGTTCCTGGAACACATCAAGCTGCCCCATTATGTCGACTTCCAGTCGGAACTGGAACTGGTGCGCAAGCTGCGCCGCGAGGCGGCGGCAGAGGCGTTGCCGGAGGCGGCGGAATGAACGGGACATATCTCCCCTCCCTGACCCTCCCCCGGATCGGGGAACGGAACGTGTTGCGCAGGATGGTTAAGCAGGGATTAACTCCTGGCCTTTCAGTCTCCGGAGATTGCCACAAGGCATCCCCTCCCCCCGGCGGGGGGAGGGTCAGGGAGGGGGAAACAACCATGGCCCGCTTTCGCGACGGCATCCAGACCGCCCGGGAACGCGCCCTGCGCAACGCTATGACCGATGCTGAAAAATGCCTCTGGCACCAGCTGCGCGCCCATCGTTTCCTGGGCCTTTCCGTTCGCCGACAGGCCCCCATCGGCCCCTATATCGTCGATTTCCTGATCCCGGCGCAAAAGCTGGTGATCGAGGCAGACGGCGCGCAATACCCCGAAAACGCCAACGACACTCCCCGCGACGCCTATCTTGCCTCCCGGGGCTACCGCGTCCTGCGGTTCTGCAAAAACGATATCCTGTGCAACCTGCCCGCCGTCCTGCAGCGCATCGCAGAAGAGATCCGACCATGACCGATGACGCCTACAACTTCGCCTATCTCGACGAACAGACCAAGCGGATGATCCGCCGCGCGATCCTGAAAGGGCTGGCCATTCCCGGCTACCAGGTGCCCTTTGCCAGCCGCGAAATGCCCATGCCCTACGGCTGGGGCACCGGCGGCGTGCAGGTGTCGGCGGCCGTCCTGACCCCCGAGGACCGGTTCAAGGTCATCGACCAGGGCGCCGACGACACCACCAACGCGGTCTCGATCCGGTCGTTCTTCGAACGCACCGCCGGGGTGGCGACAACCACGAAGACGACTGAGGCAACGGTGATCCAGACCCGCCACCGCATCCCCGAAACCGATCTGGCCGAGGGACAGATCCTTGTCTACCAGGTGCCGATCCCGGAACCGCTGCGGTTTCTCGAACCGCGCGAGACCGAAACGCGCAAGATGCACAGCCTGGAAGACTACGGGCTGATGCACGTCAAGCTTTACGAGGACATCAGCCGCCACGGCCATATCGCGACCTCTTACGCCTATCCGGTGATGGTCGAGGGGCGCTATGTGATGGACCCGTCGCCGATCCCGAAATTCGACAACCCGAAACTGTCGGGCACTGCCGCGATCCAGTTGTTTGGCGCGGGGCGCGAGCAGCGCATCTATGCGCTGCCCCCCCACACGCAAGTGGTCAGCCTCGATTTCGAGGATCACCCGTTCGACCCGTCGAAAGCGCCGCATCCCTGCGGGCTGTGCGGGGCCGAGGACAGCTATCTTGACGAGGTCATCGTGGACGACGCGGGCGGCCGGATGTTCGTCTGTTCCGATACCGATTATTGCGAGGCCCGGCAGGCGCAGGGCTTTCGCGGAAAGGATGCCGCATGACGCACCCCTCCCATCACACCGCGCAGCCGGCGCCGTCGCCGCAGGGTTGGCGCGCGGCCGGCCCCCTGCACGAAAGCGACCCGCGCCCGCTGCTGTCTGTGCAGGACCTGTCGAAGACCTATGGCGCGCATATCGGCTGCGCCGGGGTGTCCTTTGACCTGTACCCCGGCGAGGTCATGGGCATCGTGGGCGAATCCGGCTCGGGCAAGTCCACCCTGCTGAACTGCATGGCAGGGCACCTTGTGCCGGATACCGGACAGGTGATTTTCGATACCCGGGCCGATGGCCCGCGCGACACGGTTGCGATGTCCGAACCGGAACGACGGATGCTGGGCCGCACCGACTGGGCCTTTGTCCATCAGCATGCCCGCGACGGGCTGCGGATGGGGGTCAGCGCCGGCGGCAACGTGGGCGAACGGCTGATGGCCGTGGGGGCCCGCAACTATGGGAGAATCCGTGCCACGGCCGAGGACTGGCTGAGCCGGGTCGAGATCGACCCCGGCCGCATCGACGACGCGCCGCGCACCTTTTCCGGCGGCATGCAGCAACGCCTGCAGATCGCGCGCAACCTGGTGACCGGGCCACGGCTGGTGTTCATGGACGAACCCACCGGGGGGCTGGACGTCTCGGTGCAGGCGCGGCTGCTGGACCTGTTGCGCGGGCTGGTGCGGGACATGGGGCTGTCGGCGATCATCGTGACCCATGACCTTGCGGTGGTGCGGCTGCTGGCGGACAGGCTGATGGTGATGAAATCGGGCCGGGTGGTCGAACAGGGGCTGACCGACCAGGTGCTGGACGACCCGCAGCACGGCTATACCCAGTTGCTGGTGTCCAGCGTGTTGCAGGTTTGAGCCGTGGCCGTGGGGGGCTGTCTGCCCCCCACACCCCCCGAGGATATTTGGAGCAAGATGATGATCGAGATCGAGGATCTGTCGAAAACCTTTACCCTGCACAACCAGGGTGGCGCGGTGATCCGGGTGATGGAGGGGGCGCATCTGCGCGTGTCGCCGGGTACGTGCGTGGCGCTGACCGGGGCCTCGGGCGCGGGCAAATCCACGTTGATGCGCATGATCTATGGCAATTACCTGGCCGAGCGCGGGTCGATCCGGGTGGCCGGCGTCGACGTGGCCCGCGCCGCCCCGCGCGAGATCATCCGGCTCAGGCGCGAGACGCTGGGCTATGTCAGCCAGTTCCTGCGGGTGGTGCCGCGGGTGCCGACGCTGGACGTGGTGGCGGAGCCGCTGCGGGCGGTGGGCGTCGAGGCCGGGGCGGCGCGCGCGCGGGCGGCGGAGCTCTTGACGCAACTGAACATTCCCGAAACGCTGTGGTCGCTGTCGCCGACGACCTTTTCAGGCGGCGAACAGCAGCGGGTGAACATCGCGCGCGGCTTTGCCCATCCCTACCCGGTGCTGTTGCTGGATGAGCCGACGGCGTCGCTGGATGCGAAAAACCGCGAGGTGGTGCTGTCGCTGATCGAGGCGGCGAAGGCACGCGGCGCGGCCATCGTGGGGATTTTCCACGACGCGGCGGCGCGGGACCGGGTGTGCGACCGTACGGTCGACGTCACCGGTTTCACCCCGGGGTGCGCAGCATGAACGGGCGTCTGATCGCGGTGGTCGGGCCATCGGGTGTGGGCAAGGACAGCGTGATGGCCGGCATTGCGGCGGCAGCGCCGGGTATCCGGCCGGTTCGACGGGTCATCACCCGCCCGCGCGAGATGGGCGGCGAAATCCATATCGCCGCCAGCGAAATGGAATTTGCGCGGCTGCGCGACGCCGGCGGATTCTGCCTGCATTGGGACGCGCATGGGCTGTCTTACGGCATTCCGGTCAAGGTGCTGCGCAGCGTTCAGGACGGCGCCGAGCGAATGGTCAACCTGTCGCGCGCGGTACTGCCGGAAGCGCAGGCGCTGTTCCCGGCGTTGACGGTGCTGCACGTCACCGCGCGGCCCGAAACGCTGGCGCTGCGGCTGGCCGGGCGCGGACGGGAAAGCGCCGAGGAGATCGCGCGCCGGCTGGACCGGGCGGGCCATGGCCTGCCTGCCGGCATCGCGGCGCTGGACCTGCCCAACGACGGCCCGCTGGACGACACCGTCGCGCGGGCGCTGCGCCTGCTTCAGCCGGAAAGGGTGTAGCGGTGGATCAGTTCGAACCGCGTGTCGGCGCGTTCGCCCAGCAGGCAGACGCTGTCCAGCCGGAAAGGCCGGGGCAGCGGCGGCAGATGGGCGTTGAGGTGGGTTTCGACCGCCGCCAGCCGGTCGGCGGGAAGCCGTCCCGACAGGGTCATGTGAAAGCGGAACTGGTCGTGCACGTAGGGATAGCCCCACCGTGTCAGATGGGCCTCTTGCGCGGGGGACAGGCGGGATTTGCGGCGACGCTCCAGCTCTGCCTCGGTCGGGGGGGCGCGGAACCGGTCGAGCCCGGTGACGCAGGCGCTGGCAACGCGGCCGATCTCGGACGCATCGCCCAGCGGTGTCAGCGCAAGGAAACTGCCCAGACGGGTCAGGGCAAGGCCGTCGGCCTGTGCCGGCGCGGTGTGCGCCGCCAGATCGGCCACGGCGGCGGCAAGGGCCTTGGCGCCCTGCCCCGGCGTCAGCCGGAACGGCGGTTTCAGCGTCGCGTGGAAACCGTATTTGCGGGGTGTCATCGTGATGTCATCCCAGTCGGGCAGAGCATAGGGCTTGCATACCTGCGCGGCCTGCGCATCCCAGCCCAGCCACTTTGCCCCGAAATCGGCCAAGGGGCCGGGTTCAGGCAGGAAGTACAAAGCATAACGGGAATAGTCTGACATGAACTCTCCGATTTCTTCGGCCTCTTTGCACCCGGTTGACGACAGTTTCATGTCAGGGACAACCTGCCTTGCCAATGCCCGTCTGGTGTTCAGCGACCGGGTCAGCCCCGGCTGGATCGTGTTGCAGGACGGGCTGATCGCAGAGATCGGCGAGGGCACCGCGGTGCCCGCCGGCGCGATCGACTGCGCGGGCGATCACATCACGCCCGGACTGATCGAGCTGCACACCGACAACCTGGAACGCCATATGGAGCCCCGCCCCGAGGTGACGTGGCCGCATCTGTCGGCGATCCTGGCCCATGATGGCGAACTGGCCTCGACCGGGATCACCACCGTGTTCGACGCGCTGCGCGTGGGCTCGATCCACACCGGCAAGGGCAAGTATGAAAAATACGCCCGCGCGGTGGCGTCGGAAATCCTGCAGGTGCGCGACAGCGGCGCGCTGCGGATCAGCCATTTCCTGCACCTGCGGGCGGAGATCTGTTCCGAAACGCTGCTCGAGGAACTGGCGGAATTCGGCCCCGAGGACCGCGTCGGCATCGTCAGCCTGATGGATCACACGCCGGGGCAGCGGCAGTTCCGCGACATTTCCAAGCTCAAGGTCTATGCCACCAAGAAACGCGGGATGACCGATGCGGAATTTGCAGACCACGTCAGCCACCTGACCGGGCTGCAACAGAAATTCGGCGCGCGGCACGAGACCGGCGCGGTGACCGAAGCAAAACGGCTGGGCGCGGTGCTGGCCAGCCATGACGACACCACCGCCGAACAGGTCGTCACCTCGCATCGCAACGGGGTTGGCTTTGCGGAATTTCCGACCACGGTCGAGGCCGCAGAGGCCTGCCGCGAACAGGGCATCGCGATCATGATGGGCGCGCCCAACATCATCCGGGGCGGGTCGCATTCCGGCAATGTCTCGGCGCTGGCGCTGGCAGAGTTCGACCTTCTGGACATCATTTCTTCGGATTACGTGCCCTCGGCGCTGCTGATGTCGGCGTTCCGGCTGGCAGAGCTGTGGGGCGACCTGCCCCGCGCGATCCGCACCGTGACCGAAACACCCGCCCGCGTCACCGGCCTGGCCGACCGCGGCCGGCTGGAGGTCGGGCTGCGCGCAGATGTGCTGCGGGTGGGTCAGATCGGCGGCACTCCGGTGCTGCGCGGCGTCTGGAGCCGCGGGCGGCAGGTGGGCTGACCCGCCTTGCAGAGATCGAAAACGCGCGCCGCGGGACCACCGCGGCGCGCGTCACTTGTGTGATCCAGGCTCAGCCGCCGTGCTTGGCGATCAGCGCCTTCGCGGTTTCGATCAGCGCCGCACCGTCGATGCCCTTGCTTTCCATGTCCGCGACCCAACGGCCGATCACCGGCTGGGCCGCGGCCTTGAACCGGGCGACTTCCTCGGGCGGCAGCTGGATGATGTTGTTGCCTGCCGCCACCGCGATATCGCGGCCCGGCTTGTCATAGTCATACATCACCTGCGCGGCGAAAGTTGCCAGCTTCTGCCCCGATTCCGCGTCGATCGCGGCGCGGATATCGTCGGGCAGGCTTTCGTACTTGGCCTTGTTCATCACCATGACGATGGTCGCGGTATACAGCGCCTCATCGCCGGTGATCTCGGTGTGGTTGTCGACCAGTTCGGTCAGCTTGATCGAGGGCGTCACCTCCCACGGGATCACGGTGCCGTCGACCACACCCTTGGACAGCGCCTCGGGGATGGCGGGCAGCGGCATGCCGACGGGGGTCGCGCCCAGCTCGTTCAGCATGTCAGAGATGATCCGGGTCGGGCCGCGCACCTTCAGACCCTCGAGGTCTGCCAGCTTTTCGACTGGACGCGAGGCATGGATCACGCCCGGGCCGTGAACCCAGGCCCCCAGCACTTTCACATCCTTGAACTCGTTGTTTTGCAGATCGGTTTCGACAAGTTCCTGAAACGCCTGCGATGTGGCGACCGGGTCGGTCATCATGAACGGCAGTTCAAACACCTCGGTCCGCGGGAAACGGCCGGGTGTATAGCCCACAACGGTCATGATGATATCCGCCACGCCATCAATCGCCTGATCCATCAGCCCCGGCGGCGTGCCGCCCAGCGCCATGGCGTCGAAATGCTGAATCTTCAACTTGCCGCCGGTGGCCTCTTCGACCTTGGTGGCCCAGGGTTTCAGGATGTGCTTGGGCACCGTGGCGGGCGGCGGCAAGAACTGGTGCAGCCGCAGCGTCACCTCTTGCGCCGCAGCGATGGTACCGGATGTGCCCAGTGCCAGTGCAGCGGCCGCCATTGTATGCAGAAGACTGCGTCGTTTCATTGGTTTTCCTCCCTGTTCTTAGCGCGTTAGTCTTAGTTCAGTGTGACCGGCAGGCTCAGCGGCCCGCGGAATCCGAAGCCCCAGAACTTCACCACCTCGGGGTCGGGCAGCGTCATGTTCGGGAACCGGTCGAACAGCATCGGCAGCATGATCTGCGCCAGCATCCGCCGGGCGATATGCGTGCCCTGGCAGAAATGCGGCCCGTTGCCAAAGGCCTGGTGCGGGGCCTTGGGCCGGAAGATGTTGAAGCTTTCGGGGTCGTCGTACAGGTCCTCATCCCGGCAGGCCGAGGCCTGGACCGTCATCACCACCTCGCCCTTGGCGATGGCGTGGCCGCGGATCTCGGTATCCTCCATCACCAGACGCGAACTGGCCTGGATCGGCGCAACCCAGCGCACCCCTTCCTCAAAGGCCGCGTCCCACAGCGCATCGCTCTTGCAGGCCGCCAGCTGGTCGGGGTTGGTGAACAGCCCGTAAAGAATGGTCAGCAGCGCGTCGCGCGGTTCGTTGATGCCCCCGCCGATGGCGATCTTGATGTTGGAATAGATCTGGCTTTTCGGGATCGGGTCGTCGGCATTGACCATGGCCGACAGCGCCGACTGATCCGGATCGGCCTTGGCGCGTTCGGCGCACGCATCGAACAGCGCGTCCATCTCGGCATTGGCCTTGTCGGATTTCTCGAACAGTTCCGGCACGCCGCCGAAATTCCCCGCCCCGTCGATCAGGGTCTGCGACCAGCGGATCATGTCGGCATCGCTGGCTTCGGGAATGCCCAGCAGGTGGGTCAGGCAGCGCGCGGCAAAGGGCGCGGCAAGGTCGGTGAACAGGTCCACCGTCTCGCCGCGCGGTAGGCGGCCGACGTACTCTTCCGCCACCTGCGTATACAGCGGTTGCCAGCACCCCTTGATGACCCGCGGTTTGAACGCCGGCGCCATGGCGTCGCGCTCGCGCTTGTGTTCGGCCCCGTCCTTGCGCATCAGCGTGTGCGCCAGAAAGGCGCGTTTCATCGGCGTCAACGGATCGTCCGAGGAAAACAGCTCCCAGTTTTCCTTGACGTGCTTGGTGTCGGCCGCCTTGGTCAGCATGATCCGCTTGATCGCCGGGATCCGTACCACCGGCGCCTCTGCCCGCAATCGGCGATACACGGCATAGGGATCGCTTTGCAGCTGCGGAATCTGGATCGACGTATCGACGGGCACTTCGGCCAGCGTTGCGGTCGTCATCTTGGCTCCTCCCAGACCAGTCATAACGGCGGAAAGGTAGCCAGTGGTTTGACATTGGTCCATCCGATGGATTTGATAATCCATATCAAGATTTTCGATAGGGATACCCATGTCCGATCCGTTCACGCTCGACTTCGCGGCGCTGCGCTGTTTCAAGATGGTACATGCACACGGTTCTTTTTCCCGCGCGGCAGAAGCGTTGGGGATCAGCCAGTCCAGCGTCAGCTACACCATCGCCCGGCTGCGCGAGGTTTTCGGCGACCCGCTTTTCGTACGGCAAGGCGGCGGGATCGTACCAACCGAACGCTGCGCTGAAATCGCGGCCCAGACCGCCCGGATGCTGGACGAATTCGAAGCGCTGGCCGCGCCCCGCGTGTTCGACCCGACCAGGGTCAGCCAGAACGTCGTGATCTCGTGCAACTATTATGAACGGGTGACGATCCTGCCGGAACTGATCAAGGGGCTCCGGCGCGACGCGCCGGGCCTGCGGCTGAACGTGATCCCAAGCCAGGTGCGCGGGCGCGACCAGCTGATCCGCGGCGAAAGCGACATGCTGATCGGCCCGATCCGGCTGGAAGAGGCGGGATATTACCGTCGCACCCTGTTTTCCGAGGATTACGTCTGCATCCTCGACCCCGCAAACCCGTTGGCAAACCGTCCGCTCAGCCTGGATGCCTATGCCGCCGCGCCGCAGGTGGTGGTGAACTATGGCGGCAGCTTCCGGTCGCGTTTCCTGATCGAGCTCGAGGCGCTGGGACGCCGCCCCAACACGGTGATCGAGGTGCCAAGCCCCGCCAACCTGCCGGCGATCCTGGCCGGAACCGACATGATCGCCACCGTCCCGCGCCGCATCGCCCGGGTGTTCGGCCCCGAGATTGCCGTCGTCCCCTGCCCCGTCCGCGCCGAGATCTCGATCGACCTGCAATGGACGCCCCGCACCCACGCCTCGGCCTTGCACGCTTGGTTGCGCGGGCGGATCGCCGACGCCGCGGCGCGGTTGCTGGGAAGGGACGACGCTTGTTCGAATGAAGCGGAAAGACCGGTGCATCCAGTCTTTGGTACCCAAGGCCGGACTCGAACCGGCACGCCCGAAGGCGGGGGATTTTGAATCCCCTGCGTCTACCATTCCGCCACTTGGGCACGCCCCGACGACATAGCGAAGCAGGCCGGACACGTCCAGATCAAATCGGCATGGCCACCACGCCTTGACCTGCCGTGTCCAGCGTGGTCTGTCGCCGCAAACGCGCGGAGGTCGTCGATGCTCAACAGCCTTTACACCCGGACCATGGCACTGGCCGATCACCCCCGCGCGCTTTGGGCGCTGGCGGCGGTCAGCTTCATCGAAAGCTCTGTCTTTCCGATCCCGCCCGATGTGCTGATGATCCCGATGGTGCTGGCCCAACCGCGCCGCGCCTGGCTGATCGCACTGGTGGCCACGGTGTTTTCGGTGCTGGGCGGCGTACTGGGCTATGCCATCGGTGCCTTCGCCTTCGACGCCATCGGCCAGCCGATCCTTTCCAGCCTGGGCAAGGCCGACGCCATGGCCGACTTCAACACCCGGTTCAACGATTTCGGCTTTCTCGCGGTGCTGACGGCGGGGCTCACGCCCTTCCCCTATAAGGTCATCACCATCATGTCGGGCTGGACAGGCATGCCCTTCCTCACCTTCATGGCGACCTCGGTTCTGGCGCGCGGTCTGCGGTTCTTCATCGTTGCCGGGCTCTTGCGCCGGTTCGGCACACCCATTCGTGATTTCATCGAGAAGCGGCTTGGCCTTGTCTTCACCGCCTTCGTCGTGATCTTGTTGGGCGGAGTTCTCCTGGTGCGCTACCTATGACCCGCAAGACCCTGATCCTGATCGCCGCGGGCGGCTCGGCCCTGCTGATGCTGGGCGCGCTCGGCTTCCAGTACATCGGCCAGATGCCGCCCTGCAAACTGTGCTACTGGCAACGCTACCCGCATATCGCCGCCATCGCCATCGGCCTTGTCGCACTGTGGCTGCCGGGCCGGCTGCTGCCCGGCGCCGGCGCACTGGCCGCGCTGACCACGGCCGGGATCGGGTTCTACCACACCGGGGTCGAACGCAAATGGTGGCTGGGCCCCGAAAGCTGTTCGTCGCAGCCGATCACCGGCCTGTCCACCGACGATCTTCTCAGCCAGATCATGACCGCCCCCGTGGTCCGCTGTGACGAGCCGCCCTTCGTCTTGCTGGGCCTGTCGATGGCCAGCTGGAACGTCGTCGCCTCGATGCTTCTGGCCCTGATCTGGCTGCAGGCCCTGCGCAAATCCTGATCTTCTTCTGGCGAAAAATATCCCAGGGGTGAGGCCGCAGGCCGAGGGGGCAGCGCCCCCTGCCCGCTTGCGGTCCCGCGCTACCCCGCCGGGCTTTTGCGCGTTGCCAGCAGCAGCGATGTCTCGCTGGTCGCCACCCCGTCCAGACGTCGGATCCGTGCCAGCACGCCGTCCAACGCCTCAAGCGAGCCGGTCCCGATCTCGGCGATCACGTCCCAGCGCCCGTTGGTGCTGTGCAGCGCACGCACCTCGGGCAGGCCGGTCAATTGCCGCAGGATCCGGTCCGTTCCGCGCCCTTCGATCCCGATCATCATCAGCGCCCGCACCGGGTCGCGGGCGACATCCGCCCGGGTGACGACAGAAAACCCAACGATATCGCCACGGGCGACCAGCCGGTCGATCCGGGCCCGCACCGTCGCCCGCGACAGGCCCAGCAGCCCTGCCAGGTCGGATACCGACGCCCGCGCGTCATGGCGCAGAGCGGCGATCAGCCTTTGGTCAATATCGTCCATTTTGATCAGTCCATATTATCACTACGCGAAATTTACGATCGAACCGATCATTCTGTCCAGTTCTGTCTTTCCCGGAATGACAGGTATATCTCGCGCAACGTTTTATGACAGGAGACCTGACATGACCCAATTCCGTATCCTGATGATCGGGGCCCCCGTCGACAGCGGCAAGACGCGTCCGGGTTGTCTCATGGGCCCCGACGCGTTTCGAAGCGCCCGCCTGCAAGGCGCGCTGGAGGACCTTGGGCACGAGGTGCGGGACCTGGGCAATGTCGTGCCCGACGCGGTCGACATCGCACCAAGGGACGGCCTGCACGCCCTGCCCGAAACCATCGGCTGGACCCAAAGCCTGTCGCGCACCGCCAAGGCGGCGATGGCAGACGGTTTGCCGATCTTCCTGGGCGGAGATCATAGCTTGTCGCTGGGTACTGTGCACGGCGTGGCCGCCCATGCCGCCGAGATCGGCAAGCCCTTGTTTGTGCTTTGGCTGGACGCGCATTCGGATTTCCACACGCCCCGCACCACGCAATCGGGCAATCTGCACGGCACCCCCATGGCCTACCTGACCGGTCGCGACGGGTTCGACGGCTTTCCGCCCGTACCGCACCCGGTGCCCGAAGCCAATGTCTGCCTGCTGGGCCTGCGGTCGGTCGACGGACCGGAACAAGAGATGCTGTCGCAGACCGCGATCCGCCGCCATGACATGCGCGAGATCGACGAATATGGCATCGCCACCCCGATCCGCGCCTTCCTGGCCGATGTGGCCGCAGCGGGGGGCATGCTGCATGTCTCGCTCGACGTGGATTTCCTTGATCCCGCCGTCGCCCCGGCTGTCGGCACCACCGTTCCCGGCGGCGCCACCGTGCGCGAGGCGCACCTGGTGATGGAGATGCTGCACGACAGCGGGCTGATGTGTTCGATGGACCTGGTCGAACTGAACCCGATGCTCGACGAACGCGGGCGCTCGGCGCAGGTCATGGTCGATCTGGCCGCTTCCGCCCTGGGCCGCCGGGTCTTTGACCGGCCCACCCCGCGCCTGCTGTAAGACATATCCTTCAAGCCTTGAGAAAGGTCCCTGACATGCTGATGCAACCGTCCCACAAGGCGCTTGTGCCCTTTGTTTCCGTCGATGCCATGATGGCGCTGATCCATCGCATCGGCTTGCGCCCGATGCTGCGCCGGATCGCCGACGCGATCGAGGCCGATTTCCTGCGCTGGGAGGAATTCGACAAGACGCCCCGCGTCGCGGCGCACTGCCCCGTGGGTGTGATCGAGCTGATGCCCACCGCCGATGACACGCTTTACGCGTTCAAATACGTCAACGGCCACCCCAAGAACACCCGCGACGGGCTGCAGACCGTCACGGCCTTTGGCCTGCTGGCAGACATGCACACCGGCTATCCGGTCTTGTTGTCGGAAATGACCCTGCTGACCGCGCTGCGCACGGCGGCGATGTCGGCGCTGGTCGCGCGCCACCTGGCGCCCAAGGGGGCAAAGGTCATGGCGATGATCGGCAATGGCGCGCAGGCGGAGTTCCAAAGCCTGGCCATGGCCGAACTTGTCGGCATCGAAGAGGTGCGCCTGTGGGACACCGACCCCGGCGCACGGGCGAAATGCGCCGGGAACCTGCGCGGCACCGGGCTGCGCGTGGTCACCTGCACCAGCGCCGAGGCGGCGATCCAGGGCGCGCAGGTCATCACCACCTGCACCGCCGACAAGCGCAACGCCACGATCCTGTCGGACAACATGGTGGGCGCAGGCGTGCATGTGAACGCGATCGGCGGCGACTGCCCCGGCAAGACCGAACTGGCGCCGGGGATCCTGACCCGGGGCCGGGTCTTCGTGGAATATCCGCCGCAGACGCGGATCGAAGGCGAGATCCAGCAGATGCCCGACGATTTCGCGGTGACCGAGCTGTGGCGGGTGTTTGCCGGTGCGCAAACCGGTCGGCGCGACGCGGGCGAGATCACGATCTTCGACAGCGTCGGCTTTGCCATCGAGGATTTCAGCGCCCTGCGCGTGGTGCGCGATGCGCTGGAGGAAACCGGGCTGGGCGACCGGCTGGACCTGCTGGCCGATCCCGACGATCCGCGCGACCTGTTCGGGATGCTGATGCGGGCGACCCCGGCCTGAGGCGCGCGCGACAGCGGCTTGAATGGGGGGCCAGCCCCCCATACCCCCCGGGATATTTCCGGCAAGATGAGGATGCAGGGGGTACTGGCGGCGCCGCCTGCGCTCTGATACCTGCGGGGCATGTTGAAGATCCGCGATATCTCTTTTTCGATCGAGGGGCGGCCCTTGTTCGAGGGCGCCAGCGCCACCATTCCCGATGGTCACAAGGTGGGGCTTGTCGGGCCCAACGGCGCGGGCAAGACCACGCTGTTCAAGCTGATCCGCGGCGATATGGTGCTGGACGGCGGCGAAATCGAGCTGCCGCAGCGGGCGCGGATCGGCGGGGTCGCGCAGGAAGCGCCGGCGTCGGACGTGTCGTTGATCGACACGGTGCTGGCCGCCGATACCGAGCGCGCGGCGCTGATGGCCGAGGCCGAGGTGGCGCAGGATCCGCACCGGATTGCCGAGATCCAGACCCGGCTGACCGATATCGACGCCTGGTCGGCGGAGGGGCGTGCCGCCTCGATCCTGCGGGGGCTGGGGTTTGACGAGGCGGCGCAACAGCGGCCCTGCGCGGATTTTTCCGGTGGCTGGCGGATGCGCGTGGCGCTGGCGGGTGTGCTGTTCGCGCGGCCCGACCTGTTGCTGCTGGACGAACCGACCAACTACCTGGACCTGGAAGGGGCGCTGTGGCTGGAAAGCTATATCGCGCGCTATCCGCATACGGTCATCATCATCAGCCACGACCGGGGGCTGCTGAACCGGGCCGTCGGGGGAATCCTGCACCTGGAAGACCGGCAGCTGACGTTTTATTCCGGGACCTACGACCAGTTTGCCCGCGCGCGGGCGGAGAAGCGGGCGCAGGCCAGTGCCACGGCCAAGAAACAGGCCGCACGCAAGGCGCATCTGCAAAGCTTCGTCGACCGGTTCCGCGCCAAGGCCAGCAAGGCCAAGCAGGCCCAGGCCCGGCTGAAGATGATCGAGCGCATGGACATGGTGGCCGCGCCCGAGGACGCCGCCAAACGGGTCTTCACCTTTCCGCAGCCCGACGGGCTGTCGCCGCCGATCCTGCGGCTGGAGGACGGCGCGGTGGGCTATGGCGACACGGTTGTGCTGCGCCAGTTGAACCTGCGCATCGACCAAGACGACCGGATCGCGCTGCTGGGGCGCAACGGCCAGGGCAAATCGACCCTGTCGAAACTGCTGGCCGACCGGCTGGGGCTGATGGCGGGGGCGGTCACGCGGTCGTCGAAACTGCGGATCGGGTATTTCGCGCAGCACCAGGTGGACGAACTGCACCTGGACGAAACCCCGATCCAGCACATCGCCCGGTTGCGGCCGGACGAGGCGCCGTCGCGGCTCAGGGCGCGGCTGGCGGGGTTCGGGCTGCACGCGGCGCAGGCGGAGACCGAGGTCGGGCGGCTGTCGGGCGGGCAGAAGGCGCGGCTGTCGCTGCTGCTGGCAACGATCGACGCGCCACACATGCTGATCCTTGACGAGCCGACCAACCACCTCGACATCGAAAGCCGCGAGGCGCTGGTCGAGGCACTGTCGGCCTATGAGGGCGCGGTGATCCTGGTCAGCCACGACATGCATCTTCTGGGCATGGTGGCGGATCGGCTGTGGCTGGTCGATGGCGGGCGGGTGACGCCTTATGACGACGATCTGGACGCCTATCGTGCGATGTTGCTGAAACAGGAATCGACGGCAAAGCCCAAGGCCGAAAAGCCAAGGCCGAAACGTCCGGGGCGCGATGAGTTGCTGGCGCTGCGGGCCGAGGTACGGCGCTGCGAGGAACGGGTTGAAAAGATCGCCGGGATGCATGCGAAAGTGTCCGAACGCATGGCCGATCCGGCGCTTTACGAGGATGCCAGGGCGGCGGAACTGGCGGAGTGGAACCGCAAGTTCGCCGAGATCGAAGACGGTCTGGCGCGGGCGGAGGCGCTGTGGATGGCGGCGCTGGAACGGCTGGAGATGGCGGAACGGGGGTAACGGTTTGCCCTGCGGGGCACAGGGAGGCTCTGCCCCCACCCACGAGGTATTTGTGAAGCAAAAGACAGGGATGCGCGGGACTTACGACCGGCGGATCACCACGATCAGGGCGGCGGCGGTGATCAGGGCAGCGCCCAGAAGTTCGAAGAGCCCCGGTACGGTGGCGAAAAGCACAAGGTCGAACCCAAGCGCCCAGATCATCGCGGTGTAGTCAAACGGGGCCAGCACGCTGACCGGCGCACGAGACACCGATTCTGTCATGGCGATCTGGCCGATCCCGCCCAGCACGCCTGCACCGATCAGAAGGCCATATTGCGGCACGGTTGGCGCAACCCAGCCCATCGGCAAGGTGCAGAGCCCTACCATGGTTGCTGTTATCGAGAAATAGAACGCAATGCCCGCGGCGCTTTCGGTCAGGGTCAGCGCCTTGATATGAACCCGGACAACGGAAGAGGTGAGCGCGAAGGCCAGCCCCGCCATGACCCCGATCAAGGCACCGCTGCCCGGCAGGCTGAGTGCATCCCAAAGGATCGCCACCACGCCAGCAAAGCCCAGCAGGACCGAGAGCATTAGCGTGCCGGTGATCCGTTCGCGCAGCGCGAAGGCCGCCATCGGCAGGGTCAACACCGGGGCGAGGAACGACAGCGCCTGCGCGGTCGCTACCGGCAGGTAGACCAGCGCGGTGAAGGACAGAAACATCGATGCCGTGCCGAAGATCGACCGGGCCAGGTGCCCCAGCGGACGGCGTGTGCGCAGACCTGCGGGGAACTGGTGGCGGGCGGCCATGTAGAGCACGATCACCCCCAGCGCCACGATGGAGCGCCAGAAGACCACTTGCCCCAGCGGCACGGCGCCGTCCAGCGCGTGCACCGCGGCAGCAAGTGCGGTGAACAGGAAAGCGGCGAAAAGCCGGAGCACGAAACCGTTGAGGCGGTTTTCCTGCGGCGGAGTGACCATCAGCGGCGACCCCGAAGGATCGGGACGCCCCGGGGCGCGGGGCAGGACACGCCGGGGGTACGCGGAGCGGTCGTTGCGGTCATTGTCCTGCTCATGCCAGGGAAATTGGCGCCACACTAGTGGATTGATCGCGACAAACGAGTCCGAATTGGGATTCCCATTTGGTGCTGGCCGTGCGAGTCATGCTGATGC